>JBHOQZ010000849.1:0-12586 GCA_042408635.1 Chloroflexota bacterium | reverse complement strand
GCCGTCGCGGCAAGGGCGGTGGCCGCCGGAGCTCCCCGGCGGGCGGCGAACGCCTCGACGTCTTCGCGCACGATCCGGCCGTTGGGGCCGCTGCCGAGCAATTGCGTCAGATCGATTCGGAGTTGCTCCGCCAGCCGGCGGGCGAGCGGGGAGGCACGCACGCGGCCCGCGCCTGCCGGGCTTGCCGTCGCCCCATCCCCGCCCACGGGCACGGTCGGCGGGGCCACCGCCGCGCCCGTGTCGGTGCGCGCCGGCTCGGCGCCTGCCGGTTCCTGCGGAATGTATTGCTCCTCGTCCTCGATCGGCACGCCGCTCGAGGACTCCTCGGAGGGGGAGGGCGGCGAGACGGCCGCCGGGGCGCCGCCTCGGGACGAGCCCGACGCCTGGGCGGTCGCGGTTGCCGGCGCGGGCTGCGCGGCCGGGGCCGTCGCGCCCTCGGACGGCGGCTCGTCGACCCCGCGGATGATCGCGATCGGCTCACCGACGGGGGCCGTCTCGCCCTCCTGGACGAGGATGCGGTCGAGGATCCCGTCGCGGAAGGCTTCGAGCTCCATGTTTGCCTTGTCGGTCTGGAGCTCGAGGATGATGTCGCCCTTGGCGATGCGGTCGCCGACCTGCTTGTGCCACTTGCCGATCGTGCCCTCGGCCATCGTGTCCGAGAGCCGCGGCATCACCAGCTCCTCAGCCATCGTCCCCTCCTCACGCGGCGTCCCCAGGCTCGGCCCGGCCCACGGTCCCACCAACCCGGGTGCACGCGCGGGCGCGGGACGGTGCCGGCCGATCAGCGGCGCAGGACGCGCTTGACCGCCCAGACGACATCGTCGACGGTCGGGATGGCGGCGCGCTCAAGCACCTTCGCGTAGGGCATCGGCGTCTCGACCCCTCCGAGGCGGTAGATCGGCGCGTCCAGGTCGTCGAACGCCTTCTCGTATACCTCGCTGGCGACCTGGGCGCCCACGCCGTAGCGCAGCCAGTCCTCCTCGACGATCACGCAATGGTTCGTCTTGCGCACCGACTCGGCCACGGTGTCGGTGTCGAGGGGCCGCAGGCTGCGCAGGTCGACAACCTCGGCCTCGATCCCCTCCTCGGCCAGCCGGGCAGCGGCATCGAGCGCCACCAGCGACATCCGCAAGTGGCCCACGATCGTCACGTCGCGCCCCGCGCGCAGCACCTGCGAGCGGCCGATCGGCAGCGTGTACTCCCCCTCGGGGATCTCCCCGCGCGTGTTGTAGAGCGCCAGGTGCTCGATGAAGACGACCGGGTCCGGCTCGCGGATGGCGGTCTTGAGCAGCCCCTTGGCGTCGGCGGGCGTGGCCGGGGCGAGGACCTTCAGCCCCGGCACGTGCGCGTAGAAGACCTCGAGACTCTGCGAGTGCTGGCAGGAGAGCTGCTGGCCGCTGCCGCCCGGCGTGCGCACCACCAGGGGCACGTTGACCGCGCCGCCGAACATGTAGTGGATCTTGGCGGCGTTGTTGATGATCTGGTCGCTGGCCAGCAAGGAGAAGTTGATCGTCATGATCTCGACGACCGGACGCAGCCCGACCATCGCCGCGCCGATCGCCAGGCCCACGATCGAGTCCTCGGCGATTGGCGTGTTGCGCACGCGCTTCGGGCCGAACTCCTTGTAGAGCCCGGCGGTGACCTTGTACGAGCCCTCGAAGATGCCGATCTCCTCGCCCATGAGGAAGACGCGCTCGTCGCGCTGCATCTCCTCGCGCAGCGCCTGGTTGAGTGCCTCGCGGTAGGTGACTACTGGCATGCCCACGCTCCGGCCGTTCTGGTTGGCTTAATCGATCTCGCGGCGGATCCTCTCGATCGGGGGGTAGTCGCCCGCGTAGATGAAGGCGTTCATCTCGGAGAGGTCGGGGTCGGGCGAGCGGTCGGCGAACTCGACCGCGGCGTTGACCTGGGCCTCGACCGCGCTGTCGATGGCACGGAGGTCATCGTCGGTGGCGACGCCCGCCGCCTTGATCTCCTGGATGAACAGCTCGATCGGATCGCGCGACCGCCAGCGGTTGATCTCCTCCTGCGTGCGGTAGACGCGCCCGGCGTCGGCGACCGAGTGGCCCCGGTAGCGGTAGGTCACCACCTCGATCAGCGAGGGCATCCGCTCGGCGCGGGCCCGCTGCGCCGCCCGCTCGACCGTCTCGCGCACGGCCAGCACATCCTGGCCGTCGCACGCCTCGCCCGGCATGTCGTAGGCGCAGGCCTTGCGGAACAACTCCTTCACCGCCGACACCTCCGCGACGGAGGAGCCCATCCCGTACTGGTTGTTCGTGACGATGAACACCGTCGGCGTGTTCCAGATCCGGGCGAAGTTCATGGACTCGTGGAACGCGCCGATGTTGGTGGCGCCGTCGCCGAAGATCGCAGCCGCGATGTCGTCGGTGCCGAGGTAGTCGCAGGCGAAGGCGGCGCCGACCGCCAGCGCGATGTGCCCGCCGACGATGCCGTAGCCGCCCATGAAGCGGCGCTGCAGGTCGAAGAGGTGCATCGAGCCGCCGCGGCCCTTGCTGGTGCCCGTGCTCTTGCCGAACAGCTCGGCCATGATCGCGCCCGGGTCGACCCCGCGTGCCAGCGCGTAGCCGTGCTCGCGGTAGCTCGTGAAGATGTAGTCGGTCATGCGGAACGCGCCCATGATCCCGACGACGGCACCCTCCTCGCCAATGTTGAGGTGGCAGTAGCCGCCGATACGGGCGCGCGTGTACATCTCCTGGGTGCGCTCCTCGAACACCCGGATCAGCCGCATCTGCCGGTAGATGTCCAGCAGCTCCTCGCGGGTGTAGCGTCCGAGGCGGTCGGGGTTGGCGCCGCCCTCAGGGGGTGCGGCCTGGTGTGTCGTCATCGTCACGTGCTCCTGTCCCCCGGCGCAGGGCCGGCGGGCCGACCGCCGGGCAGCATCGCCTGGCCAACGCCCAACCAGCGCCGACGCGCGCTCGGTTCATTGTAGCAAACACCATCCCCGCTCGTTCTTCCAGCCGGCGCCGGAACGCGGTCTCCGCGTGCCCACGGGCCGCGGAGCCGACCGGAGCCGCCGCAGTCATCCCCGCAGCAGGCCGCCTCGGGGATCGTTGCAGCCGCGCCCTGTCCGCGTGGACGGGGCCGGACGGCGCCCCCCGTGCGCCATACAGGAAGAGCGGGGTTGTCAGGAGAGCAAGCGGCGCCGCAGCCGGGCCGCTAGGTTGAGCAGCCGCATCACCCGCCCGCGGGCGATCCGATCGAGCAGCTCCTGCTGACCGGCGAGGCGCGCCTCGAGTCCCATCACATCGCGTTCCAGGCGGGCGATCTGGCGGCTGCGCTCCTGCGCCTCGCGCTCCGCCCGCGCGAGGCGCAGGAGCGTTGCTTCGTGGCGCTGCTGGAGCTCGAAGTAGCCGAGCCCGCGCCCGGCCGGCGGGCGCGTGTCCTCCCAGAGCGTGCGGGGATCGATCAGCGGGTTCGCCGCTAGGCAGGCGTCGATCTCGGGCGACTCGCGCCGGCCGTGGTCGGCGGCCCAGCGCATCAGGCTCGGCCGCAGCCCCGAGAGGTCCTCGGGCTCGGGGAAGGCGTGCTGGAGGTCGGCGCGCGCCTCCCACGCCCGGCGGACCGGCTCGGGCAGGCTCGAGCCTGGCCGCTTCTGCCCGTAGAAGTGGACGCCAGCCGCGAAGATGTGCGCCACGTCAGGTGGAAAGCGCCGGTCGAACTCGTGCAGCGGGAACTCGAGCAGCCGCCTGGCGGTGGCGACGAACTGGCGCTCCTCGTCGCCATAGGCCGGACCGAAGTGGTCGAGGTAGGCGTTGACGAAGTGGATCAGCGCCCAGGCGGGCGTCAGGTACGGCGGCACCCCCGAGTCGAGCCGGTGGAACTCCGCGAAGACCGTCTCGATGCCGGTGCGGCTGAAGTTGAAGTAGTGGTGGGGGTAGCCGTGGTAGGGAAAGACGAAGTTCGTATCGGCGTAGACCTGCCCACCGGGGCGCAGCACGCGCCGCATCTCCTCGGCGGCCAGGAACGGCTGCCGCAGGTGCTCGAGGACCGCCAGCGAGAAGACGAAGTCGAACGCCTCGTCGCGAAACGGCAGCGCGTGCGAGTCCCCGACCACGTCGACGTGAGGGCTCAGGAAAATATCCATGCGGACGATGTTGGGGTGGTCGAGCGCCATGTCGCCCGCGCCGAGGTCGAGCGTGATCGCCGCCGAGGTGAGCGAGGTCAGTACATGCCGATGGATCCAGGGGAAGTAGCCGTGGCGTGGCACCGAGTGGGCGAGCGTCCGCGGCTCGCCCTCGGGCAGCAGGATCGGCACGCCCTCGCGCACCGGGTAGGCGGCGCCGCAGCCGGCACAGCGCAGGCCCGCCGGCACGTCGGCCAGCTCCCCGCGGCAGCGGGGGCAGGCCAGCAGCTCGCGCAGGCGCGGCTTCATCGGCCGCCCTGTCCGTGCCTTGCCGCCGCCGATGCCGGCTGCTGCATCGGTGGGCAGTCGCCACGGCGATCGGCCGGCAACGGCGGCAGCGACCGCGCGGGGCTCGAAGCCGCGCGCGGTCGCTGCGAAGCCCGCTTCAGCGGGCTGGGGACCCTGCTCTCGCCGATTGAGCCCGGGTCGGCCGGGTCGACGACCCGACCGGTCGGCGCGTGCGGGTGCGCCTGGCCCGCGGGGCGTCCTGGTCTCGCGGGGGCCTCGCAGGTTGAGCCCGTGAGGCGACGCCCGGGCGGGGGCACGGCGACCACTGGCCGGAAGGTGTTCGCAACGACGATCGGCCGCCGCCCCAACGCGGGACAGGCTCGACCGGCCAGGCGGGCGCGCGGGGAGAGCAGCGGTGCGGCCGGCCAGGCAGCGTGTAGTGCTGAGCGCGCTCGGCCGGGGCGGCCGGCGCGGCAGGTGCACCCGTGTGGGGCTGGCAAGGCGCAATTCAGTGCTGGGCGCGGGCCATCAAGCGCGTCCAGGTGGCGACAGGCGGCAAATCGAGCTCCTCGCTCACCGTCGCCACGTCGATGAAGGTGGATACGCGGCTGGCGATCGCCTCGCGCAGCGCCGGCCCGAGCTGCTCGGCGTCGTCCACGCGCACCCCGCGCAACCCGAAGCCGCGCGCGATGGCGGCGCAGTCGATCTCCGAGAAGTCCATGCCGAGGTACTTGGCGCCGTGGAAGAGGCGGGCGTGCGCCTTCATCCAGCCGAAGCCGCGATTGTTGCACTGGATGAGCGTCACCGGCAGGCCGAGCCGGTTGATCGTCTCCAGCTCGCCGGCCGACATGCCGAAGCTGCCGTCGCCCATCATGCCGACGACCACGCGCTCGGGCGCCGCCAGTTTCGCCCCGACCACTCCCGGGATTGCGTAGCCGAGGCCGCCGTGCGCGCGCGGCACGACCCAGTGCCGACCGGTGCGCCGCAGGCGGAAGTAGGCGGCGAAGTTCGGCGTGGGCGTGCCCGGGTCGGCCACCACGATCGCGTCGTCGGGCAGCACGCGCTCGAGCTCGCGGATGAGCCGCGGCGCCCGGACCGGTGAGCCGCCGGCGCCGAGCGCGTCTTCGGCCTGCCGCCACCACGCCTCCGATTGGCGCGCGAGTTCGTCGGCCCAGGCGCGGGCGCGCGGCTCCCCGCCGCGCTCTTCGCGTTCTCGCCGGGCCGCCGCCGCCAGGTCGGCCAGGCCGAGCTTCGCATCACCCCAGAGCCCGATCGGCGTGCAGTAGTTGTTGCCGATCTCGACGGGGTCGACGTCGAGGTGGATCACGGTCGAGCGGCCGGGGTGCGGCAGCGTCCAGCCCAGCGTCGTCACCGACCCGGTCTTGCAGCCCACGTAGAACACCAGGTCGGCGGCGTCGACCGCGTCGTTGGCCCACTCGCGGGCGCCGTTGCCGCCGATCACGCCGAGGCTGAGGCGGTGGTACTCGGGGAAGCAGCCCTTGCCCGTAAGCGTGGTGGCAACCGGCAGGTCGAGCGCCTCCGCCAGCGCCAGGAGCTCCGCCTGCGCCTGCGAGAGTAGCACCCCGCCGCCGGCCACTACCACCGGGCGCTGCGCCTCGGCGAGCGCAAGCGTTGCCGCGCGCACCGCCGACGCCTCGGGTCGCGCCCGGAACGCGGGGAAGACGGTGCACGCCTCCTCGGCCCAGATGTCGGCCTCGGCGGCCGCCGAGAGCGGTTGCGCGAGTAGATCCTCGGGCAGGGCGAGGTGGACCGCACCCGCGCGGCCCGAGGTGGCCACGCGGAAGGCCCGGCGCAGGACGGCCGGCACGCGGTCGGGCGTCTTCAGGAGGGTCGTCCACTTGGTGATGGGGGTGAAGAGGCCCGGCTGATCGACGGCCGTGAGCACGCCGCGGTGCTCGGACTTGAGCGGCGTATCGGAGACGAGGCAGATCACCGGGACGGAAGAGCCGTGCGGCTCGGCGATGCCGCCGACGTAGTAGGTCGCACCGCCGCCGCTGGGCCCCTCGCAGACGGCCGGGCGGTTCGACACGCGGGCGTAGGCGTCGGCCATGAATGCGGCCGAGCGCTCGTCGCGCGCCATCACATGCTGGAGGGCCGGATCGGTGGTGACCGAGTCGTAAAGCGCCTCGTAGAACGGCATGGAGGTGTCGCCGGGCACGCCGAACAGGTACTCGACCCGGTATGCCTTCAGCATCGCGACGATCGCCTGCGCAACGTTCACTCTCGCCCTCCTCGACCTCGACCTGGCTGCGCGCATTCTACCGCACATCCCACCGCGCCGCGTCGAGCGTCGGGCCTTCGCTGCACTACCTGGAACCACCCACCTGACCGATCCGCGCTCCGCCAACCGTGCCCGCCGACCAGCGCTCCCCACCCGGCGGCAACCGTGTGAGCAACCCCGTGCACAACCCGCCAAGCCGGCCTCCGATTTGCCAACTTCGACAGTTCATGGTATAAATCTCGGTGCGGCAGCGTAGCTCAGTGGTAGAGCAGGGGACTCATAAGCCCTTGGTCGTAGGTTCGAATCCCACCGCTGCCACCCAAAACGTGTCACAAACTCCCGGCTATCTCCCCTGAGAACCGGGAGTTTGTCGTTTCGACGGACATACTCGCGGCGGGTCCGGGGCGGTGGGGACCAACGGGGGGACCAACCGGGGCGCCGGGCGCTACCGGGCGCGGCGGAAGAGGGCGCCGCTCACCCGGTCGGACACGTCGGCCAACGCTTCCTCGGCGACGTTCCCGTAGAGGTCGGCGGTGAGCGCGATCTGCGAATGGCCGAGCGCTGCCTGCGCCTGCTTGAGTGTGCCCCCGTGGGTCAAGACCACCGCCGCGAAGCCGTGGCGTAGGTCGTGCCAGCGCATCGGGGGCAGGCCGGCCCGGGCGAGCACGCGTTGGAACGCGCGCGTTGTGTTCGGGCCAAACAGCGGCGTGCCGACTTCGGACGGGAAGACGAGATCATGGTCCCGCCACCGCTCCCCGGCGGCGAGGCGCATTTCCTTGACGCGGGTGCGCTGCCGGCGCAATTCGTCGACGACTTCGGGGGGGAGTACTAGCGTCCGCCGGCTCGTCTCGGACTTGGTCGGCGTGAACGCGATCTGTCGGTGCAGGCGCTGCACCTGTGTCTGCACGCGGACCACGGCCCGCCTCCCCGGCCGGTCGATCTCGACATCGCTCCACCGCAACCCGAGCACCTCGCCCTGCCGCATCCCGGTCGTGAGTGACAGGAGCACGGCCGCGTAGAGCCGATGCTCAGCGAACGCTTCGAGGATCTCTTGCGCGCGCTCGGGTGTGAGTGGCGGCGGGCGCCGCCTGGCCGCCTTCGGCGTGCGCACGAGCCGCCCGGCGGCCGGATTGTGGGCGGTCAGGCCCGTCCGATGCGCGTGCGCCAGCGCCGTGCGGAGCGTGCGCAGCACCCGCTCGACCGTGAGCGGAGAAAGCACCCTCCCCCGGCGGCCGACCGTGGCAGCGAGCTCGTTCGTGAATCGCTGGATATGCGCCGTCGTCAGCTCGCGCACCAGGACGCGGCCGAGGCGCGGCACGAGATAGAGCCGCACCGCTTGCGCGTATGTGTCGTAGGTAGATGTGCGGGTGTGGGGCTTGACGATCTCGCGCAACCATTCGGCCAGGAACGCCGCCAGCGTGAGGCGCGTCGTCGGTTCCGGCGGCAGCCCCTGCTCGGCGCGCACCTGAGCCGCCCGCAGTCGCTTCCTCAGGTCGTCGAGGGACTCGCCAGCGCGTTGCGTCAGCTTTTCGCGCTTGCCTGTGCGTGGGTCGGTGTAGCGGGCCACGTACCGGGTCTTGGCCTTGTCGAACGTGATGCCGCCGTCGCCGTTCGCCCCCTTCGGGCGCCGGGTGGTCATGGCGCGTCGCCGCGCTGGCTGGTGGTCCGTCATGCTGTTGCCTCCTCGGGCGCCGGCGTCGGGTCGTTCAGTGCGGACCGTGTTGGTCCGGCGGCGGACCAACCGGTGAGGGGTGCCGTGATAGGATAGCACCGGCCTCCGATCCTGGTGGCCGAAGGGCTGGCCGTCGCTTCCCAAACCTAGGCGGCCAGCCCGCCTCGTTTCTCGCTGTCGTCCGGCGGCGGTGCCTGTCCGCGGCGGCGCGGCGGCGGTGGCGCGAGCGCGATCTGCGCCGGGTCGATGCCGAGTGCCGCGGCTAGCTTGCGGATCGTCCCCGGCCGCGCACTGACCGCGCCGACTTCGAGCGCGCTGACGCTCTTCTGCGTCAGGCCCGCCCGCGCTGCGAGCTCGTGCTGCGTCCAACCCCGTCGGTAGCGCCACTCCCGTAGGCTCAAGCGCTCGCCGTCCACTGACTCCCTCCCACGTCGCTGTTGCGTTCGTGCCTGATGGTCTCCAGCTTATCACGTCCCGACCCCGCGCACACGTCGTCGTCACCACGTGTCCACCCAATACCTTTCTCAGGGTATTGAAAACTACGTATCGACGTTGTATGATCTCAACGTGAGAGGCGACCGGGAAGCCGCCTGCACGCAAGCCACCAGGAACAGGAGGAACCGCAATGACCACCGCGACCCGCCCGCGCACCTATCGCCCGACGGTCGCCGACAAGGCGGAGATGCTGCTCGTCAACGCGCAGGCGTGGCTGCGCTGCCGTGACCCAAAGACCGGCCGCCGCGTCGCCTACGGCGTGCCCTCGCTGTCCGTGCCCGGCAAGTTCCACCTGACCGACGGCACGCGCTGCGACTGCCTGGCCGGTCAGGCGGGGCGCGTGTGCTGCCACGCGCTCGCGGCGGCCGCCTACATCGCCGAGCGCCGGCGCTACCCGTGTCTCGACTGTGGCCGGCCGACCCCCGACAACGGCGATCCGTTCTGCTCGGCCTGCCGTGCCGTCCGCGAGCTCTTTGGGCCCGCCGACGCCGCTGCCGAGCCGTTCGTGCTCAACGAGCGCGTGGCGTAGGGGGTGGCGACGATGAGCCCGCCGACCGCCATCGATCCCGACCGCCCGATCCCGTTCACGCTCACGCCCAAGGCGCGCCTGCTCGTGGCCGCGCGCCGGCAGCTTCAGGACGCCGAGCGCCTGGCGGATCAGCGTGCCGCCCTCATCGAGCGCGCCGAGCCCACGCCACGCGCGCACCGCAGCCAGACGAAGCCCGAGAGAAGGAGAAGTGACCCCACCATGACAACAACCGCCCGCTTCCTGCGCGTCGCCGCCGCCCACGGCGGCTCCGTCGACTGGCTGGCCATCGACGCCCTCTGCCGCGTGCACCTGCTCTACACCGAGGGACCGCCCAACGTGTGGCACCCCAACCGGCCGCGCCGCGTGGACCTGTTCTTCGGCCGCCGTCCCTTCGGCGGCGAGCCGAACCGGGACGGGGTGGTCACCAGCGTGCTGACCTACGAGGAGCCGAGCGAGATCGCGCAGCTCGTCGCGCAGCTCGACCGGCTCAGCGCACTGCCGTGACAGCACGCCAGATGCCAGGTTTGCCACGGTTGCCGGGGGGGCGCTGCCGTGAATACATTCACGCCAGATGATGGTGAATGCATGGGAGGTGAATGCGCGCGGGTTGAGCCATACCGGGTTGAGATCGCCATGAACGCCTGGGCGCTCGATCCGGGGGGCCACACGCCGGCCCCCGCGCGAGACGTGAACATGAGGAACGTTGCGCCGGCCCCCACACGGGCCGGCGCGGCTCACTCTTTTTGGGGGAACGGCGGGCCCCCAAAACCCCCGTCGGCGCCGGCCGCGGCCGCGAGCAGGGGCGGTAGGTCGCTCAGGCGCACCACCGCCAGCCGGTGCAGCGGCCGCCCCGGCCCGGCACCCGCCGACAGGAGAACCACGGGCAGTGCGCCCTCGGGCGCGTTGCGCTCGGCCTGCGCGACCGCGTCGAGCAGCCAGCCGGGCAGACTCGCCCGGGACTTGTGCTCGACCGCCAGCCGCTGGCCGCCGACGGTGGCCACGATGTCGGGACTGGCGCGGCCGGTGTTGGGCAGGCGCGCCGCCTCGCGCTCGCGGCGTTTCCAGCGGGGGCGGGAGGCGCTCATCGGTGCGTCGCCCACCAGGGTGGCGGCAAGTCGGCCGCCGCGCACGCGGCGCACAACGGCACGCCCGCGGCGTCGAACCGCTCGACCGGGCGCTCGGGGTGGCGGGCGCACCCGCTCGGCCAGGACTCGAGCCGCGCCCACGGATCGAGCAACGCGACCAAGTCATTGCGCAGCCGGCGCAGCGCCTCTAGGTCAGCCGCGGTCAGCCGTCCATGCGGGTCGTCGAGCGCGAGCCGGCTGCCCCCGGGGGCGGTGGCGGCAGGCTCCGCGAGGAGCCCGATCCCCCGGCCGGCCAACTCGGCGAGCAGCCGCTCGGCGTCAGCCCGTGTCGTCTGGGTCACAGAAAGTACCTCCGGCCACCTCCGGGCAGTTCGATCACTTCGACACCGGTCGGCAGCTCCGCCCCCGCGTCAGCCCCGGCGCCCGGCTCATCACCCGCGGCATCGGACAAAACCGCGTTAACCGCGTGATCCGCGTTGACCGCGTGACACTCGCGCGCGCTGCCCCCCGGTTCCGCGGCTATTGAATGTTCAAACTGGACACAACAATCTCCAGAGATGCCCAGAAGTGGGGTCGGCTCCGCGATTGCGGCCGCGGCCGTCACGCGGTCAACGCGGTCAACGCGGATCACGCAGTTTGTGCTGTCACGCTGTTCGTTGTCTGCGGCGGGCGGTGCGAGCCGCACACCGATGTAGCACCACGTCGGGTGCTCGCCGACGCGGCGCTGCTTGGAACTGATGCCCCGCGCGGCGAGCTTCTTGCCGACCGCCGTGTCGGTTTCGACCGGCAGGTTGTGCGCGCGACACCACCGGCGGTAGGCGTCGAGCAGTGTGCGTTTGGGCGTCCAGGCCGCCGGGTCACGCTCGGCTTCCGCATCGAGGAAGCGGGCGAGCGGGTCGCACCCGCGGTGGTAGGTGTCCAGCTGGTCGCTCACCAGGCGCGGGCCGCGCAACTGCGGGTCCCACTTGACGAGCAGCGTGGCGTCGGCCTCGGCGTCGCGGTGAACTCCGACGATCGTCGCCTCATCGCTCCCGCGCTGGCGGCTCCAGATGAGCACCCCGTCGGCCGACGCCCCGAGCCCGGTCGAGCCCGACACGGCATCGAGCGCGTCCTCGGGGTTCCGCAGCTTGTTGGCGTGGTGCACGACGACGATGCTTAGTCCTGGGTGTTCGGCGGCGAGCGCCTGGAGCGGTGCCAGCGCATCGTAATCGGCGTCGTACCAGCGCGCGCCCGGCTGCGGCAGCGGGCGCAACCGCTTGAGCGTGTCGACGACGATCAGCCGCGTGTCGGGGTGCTCGTCCAACCACGCCGCCAGCGCCGCCTGCCCACCCGCGTCGAGCCGTGGCCACGCGGTGGCGATGTGCAACCCCGCGGGGGGCGGCTCGTCCTGAAGGTACTCGCGCAACCGCCGCTGCGTGCGCCGGGCGCTGTTTTCCAGGTCGACGAAGAGGGCCGCGCCCCTCCGCACCGGCAACGTCCCGAAGACGTACCCGCCGCTCGCAACAGCGTGGGCGATCCGCAGCAGGGCAGCCGACTTGCCGGCTTTCTCGCGCCCGATGAAAAGCACCAGGCCTTCGTACAGGAACCCCGGCACGACGGGATCGGCCGGGGGAAAAGCGCGCGCCAGCAAGTCCGTCGCGGTCGTGACCGCGACGAGACCGCCGTGCGCAGGCGACGACTCGTCATAGCTGGCCGCCGCATCTCCATTGGCGGCGGCGGTGTCGAGCGCGAGGCGCAGGTCCAGGAGCGCCTGCTCGACACCGGCGCGGTGCGGCCGCGCGGCGGGCGCCTGGGTCAGCAGCGCGTCCGTGAACCGGCGCCGCTGGGACGCCGACGCGACGTTGACCACATCGCCGTGCAGCAGCCGGCCGTTGAGGACATGGAGCTCGGCCCACGGCGGCCGGGCGGCCACGGCCACCAGGCTGATGCCCGTCTCGCCCACGTCGATGCGCAGCGGGGGGTCGAGCGGGCGCAGCAGCGCGGGCGGGCGGCTCGGGGTTAGGGCGCTCATCGCGCCACCCCGATGAGCCGGGTGCGGCTGAGGTCGGGCTCGCCGGGCGTGACCGGCCGCCCGGCGATGGTCCAGGTCAACGCGGACACCGGGCGCGGCGCCTCAGGCAGCGAGCGCGGGCGCAGCGCGCCGGCCGCCAGGGCGTCGGCGACCGTGCGCTCGACCTCGCGCGCCGGCAGG
>JBHOQZ010000847.1:0-9020 GCA_042408635.1 Chloroflexota bacterium | reverse complement strand
CCTGCCGGCGGCCCCGCCGCGCCCGCGAAGCTCACGGCCGATCCGACGCTGAGCCGCTCGACCCGCATCTTCAGCGCCGCGCCCGAGAGCGGGCTCGGCCTCCACCAGCTGACGGCCCGCTTCGAGGTGGTGGTGCCGGCCAACGCCTACGCGGGCCGGTACAGCGGCGCCGTCCTGGTCACGGTGGTCAGCGGTCCGTGAGGTTGGGGCCGCCTGGCCGGCGGCCCCAAGCTTGCCGCGCTAGCCACCGAGGCTGACCAGGTTCTTGCACGGCACGGCCGCGGCAATCCCGCTGCACGGTCAGCTTGCCGCGCTAGCCGCCGAGGATGACCACGCTCTCGAGCATGTGGCGGTAGGCGGGTTCCAGCTCGGACAGCGCCTGGGGTGTGGGGGCGATGGCGTAGAGGTCGTAGGCCCGCTTACCGCCCAGCTGCACGATCACGTGCGTCTCGGCCGCCTCGATGCCCCCGCCCTGGGCTGCCGTGGCCGTGCGCCGGAGGGTGTAGCGGGTGCCCACACCCCACGGCAGCTAGATCGGCTCACGCCGCTGCACAATCGAGTGGTTGGGCAGGAGAGCGAGCGGCTCCCAGCCCGGGGTGATGTCGTTCCAGCTCACGCCGAGCCGCCCGTCGGGCACCTCCGGCACCGCCCAGAGGTAGTCGGCGCCCAGCCGCTCCGCCGTGCGCGGCACCTCCAGGCTCAGGCCGAGGTCGCGTCCGCCGACCCGCACCCAGGCCGGCGCCGCCGCCAGCCCGGGGAACGGCGAGGCTGCTGCTGAGCCGGTCGAGCTCCGGGCGACGGGGCTAGGTGACGGTGACGGCCCGGGCGACGGCGAAGGCGAGCCGGCCGGGCCGGGCGACGCCTCCGGCGTCGGTGAGGCGAAGCCCGCGATCGGCGGCACGGGCGAGACGAGCGGGGTCGGGGTCGGGCTCGGGCTCGCCCCGGCCGCGGGCGACGGCACCGGTGTCGGCGAGCTGAGCGGCGTCGGGCTGGCCGGGACGGCGATCGGGGGCTGCGTCGGCGAGGCGATGACCGCGGCCGTCGGCGCTGGCTGCGCGCCCTGGCAGCCCGTCATGGCCCCTGCGAGCGCCAGGGCCGCCAGTAGGCAGAGGGTGGGTGAGCCGGCGCTGCGGCGGGAGCGCCCGGACGCAGCGTCGGGCGTCGAGGCGGCTTGCGGGTACAAGCCACGGGCCGTGGGACGCGGCTGCTTACTCACGGCCTCCTCTCCCCCGCCGGTGAGCCGGTCGGATCGATGCGATGGGCCGGAAGGCGCCGGCCGATCGACGTGGGCCGGCGCGATCCAGCTGCCGGCGCGGCTACCCCGCGGGCCGGCCGTCCCCGCCGTCGGGGGTGCAAGAAGGGGACCAGCTACCGGCTCCAGGCGACCTCGCCGGAGACGATCGTCTGCTCGATCCGCAGCTCCCGCAGCGCCTCGGTGGGCAGGGTGTAGGGGTCGGCCGACAGGACCGTCAGATCGGCCCGGTAGCCGGGGCGCAGCCGGCCGCGCTCGCCTTCGAGGCCGTCGGCGTAGGCCGAGCCGAGCGTGTAGGCCCGGATCGACTCCGCCACCGTCAGACACTCCTCGGGATACCAGCCGCCGGGCGGTTCGCCGCGCGCGTCGCGGCGCGTCACCGCCGCCCAGATGTTAAATAGCGGGTCGATGGGCTCGACCGGGCAATCGGTGCCGAAGGCGAGCACCGCGCCCGCGCCCGCGAGCGTGCGCCAGGCGTAGGCCGTGCCACGGCAGCGCTCGCCCCAGTAGCGGTCCGCCATACGCCAGTCGGAGGTCGCGTGGTTCGGCTGCATCGAGGCGATCACGCCGAGCCGGGCGAGCCGGGGCGCGTCGGTCGGGTGGATGATCTGCACGTGCTCGATCCGGTGGCGCAGCTCGGGCCCGATGCCCTGCCGCCGCACCCCCTCGACCGCGTCGAGCGCGTTGCGGTTGGTGGCATCGCCGATGGCGTGCATCACCGCGTAGATGCCGTGGCGGGCGGCGCGCTCGACCGTCTCGAACAGCACCGGGCGCGGCGTCACCTCGATACCGGTGCCCCCGCCACCCTCGTAGGGCTCGAGCATCAGCGCCGTTTGCGGGCCGAGCGCGCCGTCGGTGAAGATCTTCACGCCGCCCAGTCGGAGCCAGCCGTCGCCCTGGCCGCTGCGCAGGCCGAGCGCGATCGCCGCGTCGAGCTTATCGACCGGGATCGAGATCGTGACGCGCGTCTTCAGCTCGCCGCGCTCGCGCAGCACGCCGAACGCCTCGCGGGAGGCATTGTCCTCCATCGAGTAGACGCCGACGAGCCCGTGGCGGGCGGCCGCCTCGGTCGCCGCGCAGGCCGCCTCGACGTTCTGCTCCGCCGTCGGCTCGGGCACGACGCGCCAGACGAGCGCCATGGCGCGCTCGAAGAGGATGCCGGTGGCGCGGCTATCGGCCTGGCGCTGGATCTGGCCGCCCTCGGGGTCAGGCGTGCTGTCGGTGATGCCGGCGGCGCGCAGCGCGGCGGTGTTGGCCCAGCCGGCGTGGCCGTCACGGCTCGAGAAGAACGCCGGCCGGTCGCCGGTCACCGCGTCGAGGTCGGCGGCGGAGGGGAACTGCCCATCCCAGGCGTTGCGGTTCCAACCGCGACCGATGAGCCAGGCGCCCGCCGGGGTGCGGGCGGCGCGTTCCCCCACCCGGGCGACCGCCTCCTGGCGGCTGGCGGCGCCGTCGAGGTCGACGCGCGTCAGGCCCAGCCCGTACATGAGGAAGTGGACGTGCGCGTCGACCAGGCCGGGGATGGCAGTCGCGCCGCCGAGGTCGAGCTCGCGCGTGGCCCGCCCGGCGAGCGCGCGCACCTCGGCACTCGTCCCGGTGGCAACCACGCGCCCGTCGAGCACGGCCAGCGCCTCGACGACCGGCCCGCCGCCGGCAGCCAGGGCGTCGTCGCCCTGGGTGTGGATCGTGCCGTTCAGGATCACGACATCGGGAGCCAGACGGGCCATCGCGGTTCCTCCCTATCGGGGGTGTGGTTGGCCGGCGCGCGGCCGTGGTCGGTCACGTCGCGCGGCCGGGTGCCCCGCCGCCGAGGTGCCGCGCGTAGAACGCCAGCACCTTCTGCCAGGCGTCGGCCGAGGCCTCGGGGTTGTAGACGCTGGGACGCTCGTCGTTGAAGAAGGCGTGGTGCGCGCCGGGGTAGATCGTGAAATCGTGCGGCTTGCCCAGCCGCGTCAGCTCCTCGTCCAGCCAGCGCACGAACTCGGGCGACACGCCCTGATCCAGCTCGGCGAAGAGGCCGAGCACCGGCGCCTCGAGCGCCTCGAGCCGGTAGTTGTGGGCGCGGTTGCCGCCGTAGAAGTCGACGCAGGCGGCTACGTCGCGCCCGTTCTCGCAGGCGGCGTAGAGGCTGAGCGCACCCCCCATGCAGAAGCCGACGGTGCCGACCGGCCGGCCCGTCAGGTCCTTGAGGTAGCGGATGGCGCCGCGCATGTCCTTGGCGGCCTCACCCAGGTTGAGTCCCATCAGGAGCTTGCGGGCCTCGTCGGGCTCGGTGGCGACCTGGCCGCGGTAGAGGTCGGGCGCCAGCGCCGTGTAGCCGGCGGCGGCGAAGCGCTCGGTGATGCTCTTGATGTTGTGGTTGAGCCCCCACCATTCCTGCAGCACGACCACGCCGGGCGCGTCGGGCCGCTCGGCGCGCACTAGGTAGCCGGGACAGGCGCCGCCGTTGGCGGCGAACTCGATCATCTCACCCATCGTTCCACACCCTGCTGCTGTGTCCCACCGCCGGTCCGGGGGCCCGGGCCGCGTCGCTGCCCATCGCGCCGGCGTGGGTAGCCCCACGCTCGCGCACCAAGTGTACCCGTGGGATTGCGGTGGCGCCAGGGGTGGAGGAGCGGTGGCGCGGCCATGAATCGAGGGGCGCGCCCGAACCAGGGCGCGCCCCTCGGGGGTTGCGAGAGCTAGCGGCTTACTGGAGCGTGACCGTGAACGGCGGGGACGAGACCGGGGAGGCCACACCCGTAACGCTCAGCGCCTGCGCCACGAACTGCCGCGTGCTCGGGATGCTGAGCCCGCCGATGGTCGCGGTGACCAGGTTGGACGCACCCGTGTTCTGGATGATCGTCCGCAGCGTGTTCTGACCACCGACCACCTCGTAGACCAGGACGTTGGTTGCCGTCACAGTGCTACCCGGCGGGTTGATCAGAATGCTCAGGACGACGGTGCCCGAACCCGGCGTGGAGGTGCCGCTCTGGATCACCGGGGCGGCCGGCGCGGTGCCCGACGGCGGCGGGGTCGCCCCACCGAGCTGGACATCGAACCGGTTGACCGGCGCGCAGTCGGTGACGATGTAGACCTGCGGGTTGAAGCCCGGGGCCGTGACCGTCTTCTTGTAGTTGCCGAAGAACGGCAGCGCGAGGACGTAGGCGCCCTGGTTCGGCAGGATCGTCGGGGCACCCGGGATCGTGATGCCACCCGCCCCCGGCGACGCCGAGAGGTTGATGCCCACGCCCGAGATCGCCGAGCCGAAGCCGACCAGATTGCTGCCGCTGACCGCAAGTGGGCCGCCGAACGGCACCTGCACCGGCACCTTCTGCAGCAGACCCGGCAGAGCCGGCGCGGCGGTGGTGCCCGAAGCGGGCGCCTGCTGGATCCCGTAGGCTGCCAGCGCGTTGGCGAGCTGCGTGCCCGACACGACCGCCGCACCGCCGCCCAGGCTGGTCGGGGCGCCGAAGCCGGCCGGGAAGATGCCGTTGAACGCCGGGCAGATCGTCTCGGCTACGATCGTCGCGCCGTTGACCGGGGCGCCGGTCGGGCCGGTCACCACGCCGTACTCGAACACCGGCCCGACCGGGGTCAGGCAGGTGACGTCGGCGGTCGTGACGCTGTTGCCGTTGACGATGTACTTGTCGACCTCGCTGTTGTTGAAGGCGACGTAGGAGAACGTGGCGTCCTGCGACGGAGCGCCCGCGCCCGACGCGCCGACCGGCGAGCAGGCCGGCGAGAAGCCGCCAACCTGGACGAAGTACTCACCCGGCGGCAGACCATTCAGGGTCCACTGGCCGTTGATGTCGGTGAAGGTGATAAATGAGTTGGCGCCCAGCGCAGCCGTGAAGCCACCCGGCAGCGCGCTGCCGACGAGGCCCTGACCTGTGAAGGCCTGGCCCGAGGACAGAGCCACCGCCTGGCCACCAGCCAGCGTGATCGCGAACGTGCCGGTGAGGCCGACCGTGATCTGCTGGTTGCTGGTCGTGAGCGGGCCGATCGTGCTCGGCGCGATCGCGAACTGCGAGATCGGCGTGCCGGCCGGGATGTTGAATGAGAACACCTGGCCCGAGCTTGTCGTGATCTGGATCACGCCAGCCTGAGCCGGGGTCGCCGGGACGTACGCCGTGATCGTGCCGTTGATCGTCGACACGCCGTTCTGCGCGACCGAGCCGGTCGCCTGGATACCGGCCGCACCCTGCAGCAGCGGGTTGAACGGCAGGACCGTCGCCGCCTGCTGGCAAGTGCTCGGCGCGTTGACCGGGATCTGGGCGTTGAGCCAGGTGAACGGGGAGATGCCCGGCGGAACGATCGAGGCGTTGAAGACGAACACCGGCAGGCCGGGGATCCCCACGCCCACGATGCAGTTCTTCACCAGGCCCGTCAGACCGCCGGCGCCCAGGCCACCCAGGCCGACGCCCGTGAACACGCCACCGACTGGGAAGCCGCTATAGGTGGCGCCCGTGTCGCCGGTGCCGTTGTAGTTGACGTTATTGACGACCGTGGCGATCGCCGTGCCCTGGGCCGGGTTGGGGAACGTCGCCGGAACCGCCGTCACGGCACCCGTCGGCTGATAGCCACCGACCGAGGCCTGGCCCAGCGGGGTGAACTGCGGCGCGCCCACCGCGTAGGTCGGCGAGGCCGCGCCGAAGATCGGCGACGGCGCCTGGTTGGTCTGGACGATGTAGGCGGCCGCGCCACCCACGAAGCCGTTCGGCACCTGGTACATGTTCGGCAGGTAGACGGTCGCAGTGTGCAGCGAGTCCGCCTGCCAGACGGTGCGCTCCAGGATGCCGGTCGCGGTGTAGACGTCAAAGTTACCCGAGGCGATCCCAGGGTTCGGGTTGAGGTTCATGATCGCCACACCCGAGTTGTACCCCTGGAAGCCCTTGGTGATGAACGGCAGGTCGTTCTCGGCCGCCGGATCGAACACGTTGTCGATCGCGTTGTAGGCCGACGCGAAGCCGCGGATGTAGTTGACCTGGTTCACCACCGCCACGATGCCGGCCGGCACGCCAGGGCTGTACTCGGCAACGATCTGGACGTTACCGACGAAGTTCTCCGGCAGGTTGGCCACGGCGGCGTCGTAGAACGGCGTCATCCCGCGGGCCGGGATCCGGTCCGAGATGACGTACTGCTCGCCACCGTTCTCGCGGCGGAAGTTGAGGATAACGCGGACCTCGAAGGCGTTCGGGTTCAGGACCGCCAGGCCCGTGTTGTAGCCGTGGTACTTGCTCAGGATCAGGGGGGCGGTCGAGAACGCCGCGGTGCCCGAGAAGTTCGCGATCGTGCCGGTTGGGTAGACCGGGTTGAAGTTGTTGAAGTTACCGGTGATGCCCGACAGCGTGTTGAGGGCCAGCGCGACGCGCGATGGCTCGGCGCGGTAGGACATCAGCATCGGCGGGTTGTCGCGGTATTCGTCGACCACGACGGCGTTGTAGCGGGTGGTCGCGATCCAGGCGGTGCCCACGAAGCCGTCCGGCAGGCCGGCCCCGGTGACCGCCGTGGTCCGGTTGGTGCCCAGCGCATAGCCGGTCTCCTCGAAGACGGGGTTCCCGGCCTGGTCATAATAGGTGATGACCATCTGGTTGTTGCGGTTGTAGTTCATGAACCAGATGCGCGTGTTCCAACCGTGGTAGTTCTTCATCACCAGCGGGGCGAAGACGTTGAACCCGAACTGGCCGATGAAGCCCGTGTTGGCGGGGTTGATCTGCCCGCTGGGGAAGATCGTCGGCTGCCCCGGCGGTGCCGTCGGGAAGGCGCCCGCGATCGAGCTGGTGCCGAGCGGGGATGGCCCCGGCGGGACGGTCGAGGAGTAGGAGGTGCGCTGGAACGGCACACCCTCGTACTCGGAGACGCGCGGGCCGGTCTGGTCGGTGCGGTGCACCACGACCGCGGCGCCCGGCGAGAGCAGGTCGAAGCCCGGCACGCCCAAGAAGTCACCCAGGCGCGACCACGTCTCGGTGAAGTACCCAGCCACCGCGCCTGTCGTGGCGTTGGTGACGTACAGGTAGTCGACGTTGGTCACGTCGGTCAGGAACGACCAGACGAAGCCGGTGGCGAAGGTGTTGGCCGGCGCCGTGCCGGGGAAGAAGTTGCGGCAGGGGAACTGCGGGAAGTAGGTGTTGACGAACTGGACGAACGTGGCGCCGAGCGGGAACGTGGTGTCGCACAGGTCGCGGGCGTTGATCTGCCCGTTGCGGATCGCCACGTCCAGGCCGCCGGGGACCACGAAGCCCTGCGAGCCGCCGATATTGTTGAACGAGGTCAGCGCGATGCTGGGCGGCCAGAAGATCGGCAGGTTCGCAAAGTCCGGCGAGACGGCGGTGAAGGTCGGGATGAACGCGATCGTGTCGACGGTCGCGCTGCTGATCCCGTCCGGGATCACCGAGTTCGGGACGAGGAAGCTCGCCTTCGGCGGCACCACGCCCGTGAGGAACTGCTTGCCTGAGGGATAGAACGTGATCAGGAAGCGCTCGTTGAACGCGTTGGTGTTCTGCATCGCGACCAGCGAGGTCACGCCGTCGCCGTTCTGGACGACGGGCAGCATCACGAACGCGCCCGACTCGGGAGCATCCGCCTCGACGGTGGTGGTGGGGGCGACGAACACGGCGCCGCCGATCACCGACAGGACCATCATCAAGGCGAGGGCAACCCGTAGCGTCGATCTCACCTGTGACTAACCTCCTACGACGTTTCCGACTGGGTCGGAGATGCCTGCTGGACCGATTGGGAACCGACAGCGACCAATCCACAAGGGGCGCCTCGCCAGCTCACGAGGTGGTTCGCTGGGCTTGGGATTGGCCGGCCTCGAGGTTCTCTGCTGCCGCTCCCAAGGGGTTCAGGGGGCCGCGCCTCGGCCAGGTTCCCCCGTCTCTGCTGCCGGCACTCCAGCCTCTCGCCTGTGCCGTGTGCTGGGGGTCGGGCGCCGCCTCACCTCCCTTCCTCCTCCGATTTGACCGTCTCGCGGGCCAGTCACCCGTTCGGGTGACCTTCCATCCTGGCCGCCCCACCCCCGGCGCCGTCGCGCCCTGGTTCGGTCGGCTGCCCGCGCTCCCCCGGTCTACGGTGACCCGGCGACTTGCCGGCCTCATCGGCCCCGCGCGCGCAATCTCCGAGGCCGTCGCCCGCGCGCCGTCCGGGTCATCAGGATGCTGAGCCGGATGTGCTCTACCCGATAGAACGCAGAACGCCCCAAAAGGAGACGCCCGCGTCGACCGTTTTGACGGGGTGTTGACGGCATTTCCGTTCCGCCAGTCCGGGCAGGACAGGGCGCGACGAAACAGACCAGCCAGTCAAGCCGCCACACCGCCCCCGACTATAACAACCCCCCGTAACCCTGTCAACCCCGACGCCCCACCTGCCGCACGACCCCAGGCAATCCGCACGGCCCGCCGGCTCTCCCGGGTCGGAGTGAGGCAAGGGGAACCTCAGTAGTTCACGCCGTTGTAGCTCGAGGCCGCGTCGCCCGGGCGCGCATCGTTCACGGCGTTGACGACCACGGCCAGCCGGCCGCTGCCAGTGACGATCGCCGAGCCGACGAACCCCCCGGGCAGGCCGGACGCGCCCGCCTGGGCGAACGTGTAGGCGGTGTTCGGCTGCACGATCTGGCTCTCGATCGCCCCGCCGACCGGCGCGCCGGTCTCGCGGTCGAAGTAGGTGATCGTGACCGTGGCCGGCGCATCGCCCAAGTTCTGCACCTGCACGCCCGTGTTCCAGCCGCCGTAGTCCTTCATCACGAGCGGGGCGGCCGCCCGCGCGCTCAGCTCGAGCAGGTTCAGGC
>JBHOQZ010000845.1:0-1176 GCA_042408635.1 Chloroflexota bacterium | reverse complement strand
GGGGCAGCCGGGGGATCCAGGTGCCGGTCTTTTTGTCGATCATCCCGATCGCGTCGCGCAGGGCGCCGTAGCGGCCGGTGGCATGGCCGAACTGCACCGCGAGCTGCCCGAGCAGGTTCTGCTGATCGAGGTCGCCGCGGGTGCGGGCGATCTCGTCGCGCAGCGCCTGGGGCAGGGAGAAGTGCTGGAAGAGCGCCACGATGTCGGCGAACGCCTCGTGGAACGCCAGCACGTCGGGGTTGGTCGGTTCGCGGAAGCGGCGGTGGAGGCCGTCGAGCAGCGCGTGGGTGGTCTCGTGCGCGACGATGTCGTGCGAGATGGCGTTGCACACGAGCCCGCCCGGCAACACGTCGAGCGTGCGGGTGCGCTCGGCGGTGAAGTAGCCCAGGAGGAGCGCGCGGCGCTCGGGGCTGTAGAAGGCGTTGGGCGTGCGGAGGGCGTGCGGATAGATCCGCAGCCGCGGCACGTAGGCCTCGCCCGTGACGGTGCGGCCGTCGGCAGGGGCGACGGTGAGGCGCGGCGCCCTGAGCGCCCCGCCGCCGAGCGCTCGCTCGAAGTGCTCGATCGTGCGCATGGCAACCGCGTAGGCCATCTGCTGGTGGAACTGGGGGTTGCCCTCCGAGGGGGTGAGCCCGTCCTGCACGAGCAGGTGGGGGTGGTCTAGGTCGACGGGCGCGTAGCAGCAGCCGCTGGTCGGGTCGACATCGACGACCTCGAGGTACTCGCCGACCGGCCCGGGCTGCAGCCCCTCCTCCCAGGGCACGTCGAGCACCGTCTCGTTGATCCCGAGGAGTTCGAGATGGGTGCCGAGGGAGGGGTCGTAGGCGTAGACGCGCAACCGGCGCCGCGTCGGGCGGGGCACGGCCGGCTGGCGGGCGTGGGCCAGGTTGCGTTTCACGACGGCGTCGGAGACCGGGATGGGGGGCGGGACGACCGGCGGTTGGCCCAGCGCCTCGCGCAGCGTCCGCGAGGCGAGCGGGTGGTTGGCCAGCGCGACCGCCACGGCGCGGCGGGTGTCGGGCGACACCGTGGCCGGATCGGCCCAGGGGTCGGGCAGGAGCCGATCCAGCTCCGGCGACTGCTGGGAGAGCTGCAGGGCCTCGAGCTCGAGCATGCGCAGGCGGGCCTCGGGCTCGCCGGCGACGCTCTGGCCGAACAGCCCGCGCAGGAGGGGGA
>JBHOQZ010000843.1:0-10079 GCA_042408635.1 Chloroflexota bacterium | reverse complement strand
GCACGCCATGTCGCCTCCCCCGGCCGCCACATCCAGCACGCGCAGCGTCGAGCCGGCGGGCACGTCGCGCGTAAGCCGGTCGAGGCCGCCCAGCGTCAGGGCGTGCCCGCCCAGCCAGCGGTTGAGCCGGGCGAGGTCCGCCAGGCTCGCCGCCAGCCGCCGCCGGTCGAGGCCGGCGGCGTCGAGCCACTCGCGCGACCGGGTGCGGGGCGGGCGGCGGAGGGACCGGTGTGCGGCGGCGATCAGCGGCAACGGTGCTTCCTGTGGGCGAGACTGGGGAGCCGGCGCGGGCGGCCCCGCCGTGCCGGGTGCGGACGGTAGCGAAGCCCTCGCCGTTCTCGGGAGCCGGCGGAGCGCGTGAAGAATCGCGCCCCGCGCGCCACCGATCGCAAGAATGCGGCCAGCCGGAGTACGGGGCGCGTCTGCGGTGAAATCAGGCGATGCGGTCGAGCCGGCCGATTACTCCCCGGTCGTCTCCGGGGCCGGGGGAAGCTCGATCGGCTGGCTGAAGCGGTCGGCGAAGCAGACCTCTTCGATCGGCCGGCGCGAGAGCGGCCCGAACCGGCCGGCGGGATAGCCGAGCGGCACGAGCGCGGCGGTGACGTAGTCGGGCGGGATCCCCAGCAGCTCGTTGACCTCGCGGTCGTGCGTGCGCTTGTGGTTGGTGGTGATGACGCTGCCGATGCCGAGCGCGCGGGCGGCCAGCATGAGGTTCTGCACGGCCGGGTAGATCGAGCCGCCCGCGGTGAATGGCGGCGGCTCCCCGTCGGCCGTGCGCAGGCAGGCGATCACGATCACGGGCGCCTCGTGGATGTGGTGGGCGAAGCGCTCGCCGTTGCGGCGGCGCCGCGCGTACTGCTCGACGACCTCGTCGCTCGCGCCCTCGGGCGGATCGAGGTAGCCGCTGGCGTAGAGCTGGAGCGTCGCCTCGCGGTAGTACTCCCCGATCCGGCGTCGCAGCTCGGGGTCGCGCACGACGACGAACGCCCAGTTCTGTCGGTTGCCGCCGCTCGGGGCGCAGATGGCGGCCTCGAGGATGCGGCGCAGGTCGGCCTCGGGGATCGGGTCCGGGCGGAACCGCCGGATCGATCGGCAGGTCCGCATCGCCTCGAACAGGTCCATGCTCCCTCTCCGCGCCAGATTAGCCTTCGGACAGGCCGTCCGGGACCGCCCGCCCACGCCCATTGGCTCGAGCTCGAGATCGGTCGTTGCCCCGCGCGGCGGGGGCGCTAGATGTCGAGGTCCTTGACGCTCTTGGCGTGGGTCTGGATGAAGCGGCGGCGCGGCGGCACCGCATCGCCCATCAGCATGTCGAAGATCTCGTCGGCCCGCACGGCGTCCTCCAGCGTCACCTGCAGGAGTGTGCGCTTCTCCGGGTTCATCGTCGTCTCCCAGAGCTGCTCGGCGGGCATCTCGCCCAGACCCTTGTACCGCTGGACGTCGCCGACCTTCTTGCCGCTCCGGGTGATCGTGCGCATCAGATCGTCGCGCTCCTCATCGGAGTAGACGTAGTGGTTCTCGCGCCCGACCTGGACGCGGTAGAGCGGCGGCTGCGCGATGTAGAGGTGCCCGTGCTTGATCAGGTCCTCCATGTTCCGGAAGAAGAAGGTCAACAGAAGTGTACGAATGTGCGAGCCATCGACATCCGCATCCGTGTTGTGCGCGCAGATGCCGCCGACGCCGCAGACGAAGTTCTCGTCGTCCTCGACCGAGAAGTCGTAGACATACTCGCCCGCTGGCGCGATCCGCTCGACGCTCAGCACCTCGAGTCCGATCAGGTCGTCGGAGATCGGTGTGAAGGCGAGGGCGCGCCGACCGGGACGCGCGAGGTGCGTCGCCAGCTTCGAGGCGCTGGCGTGGCGCGACCAGATGGCGCGGCAGCGCTCGAGCTGCTCCTTGCCGCAGATCGCGATCGTGTAATACGGCCGCCGCGTCTGGATCGGCGCCTCGGGCGCCGTTCTAGGCTCCATCTGCGTGGTCGTGGCGAGCAGGCCAAGCTGACCCAGGAGGTACAGGAGCCCGTCCTTCAGCGCCGCCGAGTTGGTGGTCCAGGCGAGGTGCTTCCCGTTGATGGTGCCGTCGCCCAGAAAGTAGCCCTCGAGGAAGGCGAGTTGGAGCGCCTCGGGCAGGCTGAACAGGCTGTCGGGCAGCCGCTTCTCGTCGGCCCGGCCGCCGAGCCCCCAGGCGCGCAGCAGCCGTGCCGCCGCGACGCTGTGGAAGTACAGCTTGACCGCGGCGCTGTCAGGGTCGCGGTAGAGGCGCGGCGTCTCCCCGAACGCCACCTCGACCGCCCGCGTCAGCTCAGCGAAGAACGGCTCGTCCTTCGCACCCAGGTTGAGGCTGACCTGGTGGGCGCTCAGCGTCCCCTCGGCGGTGAACCAGCCGAGGAACCACGCCAGCTCGCGCGTGAGCGGTAGCCGGCGGGGGAACGCCCGGTCGGCGTGGGCGCGTGCCGCGATCTCGACGTCACCGTCGAGCGCCGCGACCTCGTCGGCCGTGAAGTCGGCGAGCGGCTTGTAGTTACCCAGCTCACGCCAGCGAGCGTTGCGGCTGGAGGTGTCGTCGCAGGCGCTGTGCTCCTCGAGCTTCGAGGGCAGCAGCACCGCGTCGACGGGGGCATTCCAGCCGATCGCCTCGAGATAGCCGTCGAAGTGTGGCTTCATGGGTCGGTTGACGCCGCGCTCCCAGTGGCTGATCGTGATCGGCTGCTTCACACCCTTCGCCGCCGCCACTGCCTGCTGGCTGATGCCGGCCGACCGATGGTGGGCGACCAGCCGCTGCCAGACGTCCGCCGTGACGACGACGCGCGGCTCGCCCCAGAGCTCGGGCCGGGCCAGCTTGCCGAGGAGGCGCTGACCGGCGCTACGCCGCACGCTCTCACCACGGACATAGAGCCCGTCGGTCAGGCCCGCGCGGACGAATGTCTCGAGCAAGTCGACGTGCGTCGGCGCCTCTGCCGGACGCGGCAGCCGGCGCGTCGCCACGAGCCAATCTCCCGGCCGGATCGCGTCGCCCCGCTTCAGCCGCGCCTCGCCGTCCTCGTAGACGTAGACGCTGTGCGAGGCGGTGACCTTGACCGAGCGGCCGTAGCGCGTCGTGATGCGGTAGAGCGGCTCGGCGTTCCGGTGCCGGATCACCCCCTTGAGCGGGCGGAAGCGCACGGCGTGCGTCTGCGGATCGAAGCAGACGACCCGGTAGTCGCGCCAATCGCGCTCGCCCGCCAGGCAGGCGTCGATGAAGGCGCCGATCTCGACGAACTCGGTCCGGCCGCGGCCGTCCATCACCAGGGTCGGCTCGTTGCCGGCCACACTCATCAGGATGATGCGGTGGTAGCGGATCTTGGAGACGTCGAAAGTGTTGCCGAAGCCGGCGCCGATGGCGGTGATGAGCGCCTTGATCGCCTCGTGCGAGAGCATCTTGTCGACGCGCGCGCGCTCGACGTTCAGGATCTTGCCGAACAGCGGCAGGATCGCCTGGAAGCGCCGATCGCGACCCTGTTTTGCCGAGCCGCCGGCGCTGTCGCCCTCGACGACGTAGAGCTCGCAACGGGCGGGGTCGCGCTCGGAGCAGTCGGCGAGCTTGCCCGGCAGCGTCAGGCCCTCGAGCGCGCCCTTGCGGATCACCGTCTCGCGCGCCATCTGGGCGGCCTTGCGGGCGCGCGCGGCCGTCAGGATCTTCTCGACGATCCGCTTCGCCTCGGAGGGGTTCTCCTCGAAGTACGTGCGCAGCCCCTCGGAGACGACTGTGCGCACCTTGGGCTCGACATCGGCCGTGACGAGCTTGTCCTTGGTCTGCGAGTTGAACTGCGGCTCGGCGACTTTCACGCTCACGATCGCGGTCAGCCCCTCGCGCACGTCGTCACCGGTGAACGCCTCGTCGTTCTCCTTGACGAGCCCCGCCTTGCGGGCATAGTCGTTGATCGTGCGCGTGAGCGCCATGCGGAAGCCCGTGAGGTGGGTGCCGCCGTCCTTGGTGTTGATGTTGTGGGCGAAAGCGAACACCGACTCGGCGAAGCCGTCGTTGTACTGGAGGGCAACCTCGATGGCGGTGCCGTCGATCTCGCGCTCGATGTAGATCGGGCGGTGGAGGGTGACGCGGCGGCGGTTGAGGTGCTTCACGAAGGAGAGTGCGCCGCCCTCGAAGTAGAAGTTGTACTCGCGCCCGTCGCGCTCGTCCTTGAGCGAGATGGTGAGCCCCTTGGTGAGGTAGGCCATCTCGCGGAACCGCTGGAGGAGCGTGTCGAACTGGTAGTCGAGCGTCTCGAAGATCGTCCGGTCGGCCAGGAACTGCACCGTGGTGCCGGTGTGCCCGCCCTCGGCCGGGCCGATCGGCTTGACCGGGGCCACCGGCACGCCCTGCCGGTATTCCTGGAAGTAGCGCCGGCCGTCGTTCCAGTCGACCCAGACCTTGAGCCACTCCGAGACCGCGTTGACCGCCGAGACGCCGACGCCGTGCAGGCCAGAGCTGACTTTGTAGCCGCCGCCGCCGAACTTGCCGCCGGCGTGCAGCTTGGTCATCACCGTTTCGAGGGTCGACACACCCGTGCGCGGGTGCAGCTCGACCGGGATGCCGCGCCCGTTGTCGCGGACTGTGACCGAGTGATCGGCGCCGATCGTGATCCAGATGTGGTCGGCATGGCCGGCGAGCGCCTCGTCGACGGAGTTGTCCACCACCTCGTAGACGACGTGGTGAAGCGCCTTGATGTCGGTGCCGCCGATGTACATGCCGGGGCGGCGGCGCACAGCCTCCAGCCCCTCGAGCACCTGGATGCTTTCGGCGCCGTAGTTGTTGTTCACGGTCTCAGTCATGGTCGTCGTGTCCCTCCCGGTCGAGACGAGCCGATCGTCACTCCGACAGCCCGTTGCGCTTGTTCTGGTTCTGGTCAATGGCCCCGGTCGGCTGGGGCCGTGGTAGCCGGGCTTCCGGCGGCCGGACGGCTCAGCGCAGGCCGCGCCGCTTCAGCCTGAGAACGCCCGGCAGGTCGATCACGCGCGCGTTGTAGAAGCGCATCGTCGCGCCCGCCGCGCCGCTCCAGAGGTAGGCATTGCCCACGATGCCGATGACGATGCCGGCGGTGCCCGCCAGCCGCGCCAGGCTCTCCCAGATCGGCTGGAACCCCCAGCCGATGAGGTGGATCAGCAGGATCAGCCCTAGGGCGGGCCAGATGTGGCGGCGCACGATGCCCGCGCTGGCCGAGAGCGCCTCGGTCGGCCCGGCGTCGCTGATGACCACCGCGTCCTTCGCGAAGTAGAACGAGACGCCCGCGAACAGGACCGCGAAGCGGATCCCGATCCCGATCACCCCGAGCGCGAGCTCGCCCAGCGCCGGGGCAATGGCATAGCCGAGCGCCACCACCAGCCCGCCCACCAGCCCCGCCGCCACCACGACCGCCACCACCAGCAGGACGATCTGGAGGAAGCACCACCAGTAGCCGAACGCCGCCCGCACCACCCCGCCGAGCGTGGTCTCGCCGTCGCGCACCTGCCGGCCGATGTAGCCGTAGTAGAGCGCGCCCAGCCAGAGGCCGACCACCTCGAGCAGGCAAACCAGGCCGATCACCGTGCCCGGGTTGCCGATCTCGATCCGCGTGCCGCCGCGCGCCAGCACCGGCTGATTGAGCAGCAGGCTCGGCACCGCCGCGACGAAGTTGAAGGCGAGCACGGACAGCAGGTTGAACTGCCCGGCCAGCGTCGCCAGCTCGGGCGGCGCCAGGTCCGCCGCGTCGGGGCCGAGACCCCCATCGAGGGTCGCGGCCCGCGCGGCCATCGCCTGGTAGGCGTCGAGCACCTGCTGCAGCGCCGGCTGCGGCGAGAGCTGGGGGCCCAGCCAGAGGCAGAGGTCGAGCGCCAGGGGGAGCAAGAGGATCCAGATATGCCGGTTGATGACCTCGAACCCGTAGGCGAGCGTGTCGATCACGCCAGGTGGCTTGCCCCGCCGCTCGCTCAACGTCGTTCGTAGCTCCCGCCCCGCATGGTCACCGCCATTGTACCATAAAATAGAGGGATGTCGCCCCGTCAGGCTGTCAGAGGCCCGTGGGAGGGCAGCGCACCGGCCAGGCGGTGGGCAGCCGATGGCCTGCCGAAGCGGCGGGCGGCGGGCTCAGCACGGGCGATCGGCCAGGCTCTCGCGCGGCACCCGGTAGGCGATGAAGAGGATCGGCCCGTCGGGCTTACCCACGCGGCGCACCTCCTCGAGCGTGCCGTTCGGATAGAGCTCGCGCACCAGCGCCAGCTCGCCGAGGCGCTCGGGTAGGAAGACGAACAGCGCGTCCTGGCCCGGGTCGACGAACGTCGGCGGCGCGCGCAGCGGTTCCTTGACATCGTAGTACGGCGTGGACTTGGCGATGAACGGGATCGTGGCGTAGTCCACGTACATGCGTGGCGCTCCGAAGAAGTAGAGCCGCCAGCCGGGGCCGAGCGCGTCGGCGTAGTAGCCCACGCGCGTGGCCACCTCCCCGTTGAAGCTGCCGTAGGTCCAGAGCTGCTGGTACGGACCGAAGTAGAAGTAGACGTTGGCGACGACGATCGCGACCGCCGCCAGGGCGACCAGGCCGGCGCGCGTGCGCGGCGTCAGCTCGAGCAGCCGCCCGGCACATGCCACCGTCTGCCAGAGCCCGACGGCGACCAGGCTGACCGCCGGCACCGAGGCGCCGATCAGGCGCTGGCTCTCGGGCGTGTTGATCGTGAGCGCCCCGCCGACGAACAGCACCACGAACAGCCAGACCAGCAGCACGAAGAAGCGCCACTGCCGGATCCGGCTCAGCGCGTAGGCCACGCCGAGCACGAAGAAGACCGACGAGGCGAAGTCGAGCAGCGGTGTCTCGGGACGATACCAGTCGGCCTTGTCGCGGGTGTAGACGAAGACGAGCAGCGCCTTGCGCGTCTGCTCGAGCATGATGTCGAGCTTGCTGCGCCCGGTCGCGGCCGCCTCCCGGTCCAGCCAGCCCGACTGGATCACGCCCACCACCGGCAGGCGCCCGTTGAACTCCTCCGGCCGCTGGAGGAACATCACCGCGATCGGCCCGGCGGCGATGAGGAAGGCACCCAGCAGCACGAGCAGGTCCGTTCGGTGGCGGCGCAGGAAGTCGCGCCGCGTCAGGGCGGCCCAGCCGAGCGCCGCGCTCATCACGATCGGACCCTGCCGCGAGCCGGTGTAGAAGTAGAGCCAGGTGCCCAGCACCAGGCCGCTGAGCGCCCAGGCCCAGCGCCGGTTGTCCTGCCAGCCGACGACCAGGAAGTACAGCGCGAAGGTCATGAAGGCGGTGTCGCCGATGTTGATCGCGCCGATGCGGCTGTAGTGCAGGTGGAAGTGGGCGCCGACCAGCAGCACCGCCGCCAGCAGCGCGAGCCCACGGCTGAACAGCCGCTGCACGAGCAGGAAGGTGCCCACGACCGAGAGCGTGCCGAAGACGACCGAGGAGAAGCGCAGGCCGAAGACGTTGTCGCCGGCCAGCACGAGCCAGAGCGCCTGCCACCAGAAGTTGGCGTGGGGCAGGCCGAGCTGCCAGATCTTACCGTCGTGGAGCGTGTGCGGCGCGGCGCCGACCAGGAAGAGGCGGTTGATCACCCCGTCGCGCGCGTAGCGGCCCCAGATCCCCTCGCTCCCCTCGTCCCCGCCGACTGTCCAGGGGATCGTGTCGACGTGCCAGGCGCGCAGCCCCAACGCGAGCGCGGCCAGCCCGACCACGATCAGCCACTCGGCGGCGTGCCCGCGCGCCCAGGCGCGCCACTCGCCACCGGTCCACCGCGGCAGGTGGGCAAAGGCCAGCAGGTAGAGGAGCATCGCCACGCCCCAGAGCGCGGCCAGCCGCCGATCCGAGTTCGTCGCCGGCAGCCCCAGCAACCGGACGACCACGAACACGGCGAGCGCCAGCCCTGCCCCCGCCAGCCCCAGCCGCAGCCACTCCTGCCAGGTGCGGGCGGGCCGCGGCTCGGCCGCGACCGTGGGCGCCGAGGGCGGCCGCACCAGGTACCAGAAGGCGAGCCCGGCGAGGAGGTAGAGCGCCGCGCCGTCCGCGAAGTACGCCTCGCCCTTGGCGAAATTGATCTGCCCGGCGACCGCCAGCGCGAGCGCAACGCCGAGGAGGAGCCACCGCAGCCAGGATCTCGTCACCCCGCAACTCCGACAAACCGCCCGGACCCGCCCCCGTCTCGGCCGCCGCGCGCGACCGCGTCGAGACCCGGGCCGACGCGCAGCTCGCCGCTGCAAGGAATGCGTCGCAATCCGCCCTCACCGCGGGGACCACCCGGCCCGGCCGCGTCGACACGGGTCGCTGCAGCGGGACAGGCCGCCTCAGCGGCGACGCGGCGGCCGGCGCAGAGGTATCCTACGGGAGATCGAGCTGGGACGCGAACGTCTCGGGGTCAGTTGTCGGACGCTCGCACGCGAAGTGCCGGCAGATGTAGGCGGTCGCCCGACCGTCGATCTGGGGCCGATCCGCGAGGAGCGGCACTGCCCGCGCCGCCTCGGCGTCGCCCGGCCGCGCCAGCGCCACGACCTGTTCCGGGCGAAACGGCACGAACGCGGTTTGCAGGAGGGTGCGGGTATCCTCGGCGGCCGGGTCACCGATGATGGCGACCTCCCGCGCGCCCGCGAGGTAGAAGTCGGCGGCGCAGAGCAAGCGGCCGAAGCCGGTCGGCGCCTGCGCCATGGCGGGGGCGAGCGCGTTCAGGTAGGCGGCGGCGCGCTCCTCATAGGCGGGCTCACCGGTGTAGCGGGCGAGGCGCAGCAGCACCTCGGCCGCCACCGAGTTGCCGGCCGGCGTGGCATTGTCGAAGAGATCCTTCGGGCGCGTGACCAGCGCCTCGTGCCCGCGGGCGGTGTCCCAGAAGCCGGTGCCGCTCTCGTCGGCGAACTCCGCGATCATCGTGTCGGCGAGCGCGCGCGCCGCGGTGAACCAGCGCGTGTCGAACGTCGTCTCGTAGAGCGCGAGCAGCCCGTCGGCGTAGCCGGCGTAGTCCTCGAGGTAGGCGTCGAAGCGGGCCTGGCCGTCCTTCCAGCTCCGGCGCAGGCGGCCGTCGACCAGCAGGTGGCCGAGCACGAAGTCGGCGTTGCGCTCGGCCACGGCGCGGAAGTCGTCGCGGCCGAAGACGCGCGCCGCCTCGGCAAACGCCCGCAGCATCAGCCCGTTCCAGGCGGTCAGCACCTTCTCGTCGCGGTCCGGCTTGACGCGCTGTTCGCGCAGTTCGAACAGGAGCGCCCGCCCGCGCGTCAGCGCCTCCTCGAGCCGTTCGACGCTCACCTCGGCCTCACGCGCCACGTGCTCGGGCGAGTGGCGGACGTTGAGGATGTTGCGCCCCTCGAAGTTGCCCTGGCGCGTCACATCGTAGTAGAGGTTGAAGAGGCGGCCGTCCTCGGGCCCGAGCGCTGCGATCACCTGCTCGGGAGTCCAGAGGAAGAACTTGCCCTCTTCGCCCTCACTGTCGGCGTCCTGGGTCGAGTAGAAGCCGCCGGCCGGGTCGGTCATCTCGCGCATGACGTAGGTCAGCGTCTCCTCGACGATGCGGCGGTAGAGCGGCCTGCGCGTCACCTGCCAGGCGTGCAGGTAGGCGGTGGCGAGCTGGGCGTTGTCGTAGAGCATCTTCTCGAAGTGGGGCACGAGCCAGACGGCATCAACCGAGTAGCGGTGGAAGCCGCCGCCGAGCTGGTCGTAGATGCCGCCGTGCGCCATCTTTTCAAGGGTCAGCTCGACCATCTCGAGTGCGCGGGCGTCGCCGAAGCGCGCGTGGTAGCGCAGAAGGAATTCGAGGTTCATCGGCTGGGGAAACTTGGGCGCGTTGCCGAAACCGCCGAAACGCCGGTCGAAGCTGCGCCAGAGCGCCTCCCTGGCGGCTTCGAGGGTGGCGTCGCCGAGTGCCCCCGCTTCGCCAGCCGGGATCACGCGCTGCCCTAGCGCCTCGGTCAGCTCGTCGGCGCTGCGCTCGATCTCCTCGCGCTTAGTGCGGTAGGCTTCGGCCACCGCCAGCAGCACGCGCTTGAAGGAGGGCATGCCGAGGCGGTCCGCCTTGGGGAAGTAGGTACCGCCGTAGAACGGCCGGCCGTCGGGGGTGAGGAAGACGGTCATCGGCCAGCCGCCGTGG
>JBHOQZ010000842.1:0-2936 GCA_042408635.1 Chloroflexota bacterium | reverse complement strand
GGCAGGTCGCGCCAGGGGGCGCCGGTGGCCAGCTTCCAGCGGATGGCGTTGATCACCGCCCGGTCGTCCTTGCGCGGCGCGCCCGCCCGAGCGGTACGGGCCCTGGCAGACGGTGTACACCCGCTTCCGACGCTGGGGACGGGCGGGCGTCTGGGACCGGCTCTTCGCCGCCGTCCAACGGCAGACCGACGCCGCCGGCGCGATCGACTGGGGCATCCACTTCGTGGACGGCCCGGTGGTGCGGGCGCACCAGCACGCGGCCGGGGCCAAGGGGGGGACCCGGCCGCCGAGGCGCTCGGGCGTAGCCGCGGCGGCTTCTCGACCAAGGTCCCCCTCCGCGCCGAGAGCGGTGGCAAGCCGATGACGGTCGTGCTCACGCCCGGCCAGCGCCACGAGGCGACCGCCTTCGGCCGCCTGATGGCCCAAGGGGCGGTGCGGCGGCGCGGGCGCGGCCGGCCGCGGGTGCGCCCCAAGCGGCTGGTGGGCGACAAGGCCTCTTCCAGCCGCGAGATCCGCGCCCGCCTGCGGCGGCGGGGCAGCCGCGTGACCATCCCGCGGCGCAAGACTGAGCGGCGCGGCCTTTCGACCGCGCGGCCTACCGGCTGCGCAACCGCGTCGAGCGGCTGATCGCCCGCTGCACGCAGGTCCGCAGCCTGGCCACCCGCTACGACAAGCGCGCCGCCAGCTACCGCGCCCTCTGGACGATCGCGTTCACTACCCTCTGGATCAAGCACGTCCATTGAAAACAGGCCCTAGCATTGGGGGGTTAGGGGGGCCCGTCCCGCGTCACCCCCCAGCCTTGGGGGGTCGGGGGGGCTCGCCCGGGTCGCCCGCGCCGCTCGCCTCGATCACCTTCGCCACGGCGGAGAAGTCGAGCCGGCCGAGGCCGAGCTGCTGCCCTTCGGTGAGGAGCGTCTGGATCAGCCCGCCGAGCCGCGTCGGCGCGCCGACCGAGCGCGCCAGCTCGAGCGCGAGACCGACGTCCTTGTGCATCAGGTCGAGCATGAAGCCGGGCGCGAAGTCCTCGTTGGCGGGCGAGGCGTCGATCACGCCGGGGTAGGGCACGCGCGTGCGCAGGCACCAGCAGTCGCCCGAGCTCTTCGAGACGACCTCGTACATGATCTGCGGGCTTAGCCCCGCCCGCACCCCGATGCTGAACGCCTCGGCGACCGCCGCCATGCTGATCGCCGCGATCAGGTTGTTGACGAGCTTGACCGTCTCGCCCGCGCCCACCGAGCCGACGTGGATGATGTTCGAGCCCATGGCGGCCAGGATCGGGCGGCACTCCTCGACGACCTCGGCATCGCCGCCCACCATGATCGTGAGCGTGCCGTCCTTCGCCTTGAGCGGCGCGCCGCTCACCGGCGCGTCGATCAGCCGCTGCCCCTTGCTCGCGGCGAGCTGTGCCATGCGCTGCGTCGTGCCCGGGTCGATCGTGCTCATGTCGATGATCGTGCCGCCGGGCGCCAGCCCCGCGATCACCCCCTCCGGGCCGGTCAGCGCCGCCTCAACGTGGCGCGAGGCGGGCAGCATCAGCACCACGTGCGAGCAGCACTCGCCCACCTCGCGGCCGCTGCCGGCGCGCTCGGCGCCCTTCGCCACCAGCTCCTGCACCGGTCGCTCGTTCAGGTCGTGGACCACCAGCCGGAAGCCGCGCGCCAGGAGGTTCGACGCCATCGGCAGTCCCATCGTGCCCACACCGATGAAGCCCACGCGCTCGATCGTGCCCATGTCCTCCCTCCTCGATATGCAACCGAGCCTGGCCGCCCAGCCATTGTGCCCGCCGGGGATCCGCGTGAGCGGGTGCGGCGCGACCGTGCAGCTAGGCTCGCCCAACCCGGTCCAACGCTTAGCCCAGCAGGCCCATGACCGCCGCCACGATGTGGGGCGCCGAGATGCCCGCGGCGTCCAGCAGCTCGGCCGGCGTGCCCGAGCCGGGCATGTCGCGCACGCCCAGCTTGACCACGCGCGGCAGCGGCTCGCCCGTGCCGGCAAACGCGCTCAGCACCGCGTCGCCCAGGCCGCCCTCAGGCCAGTGATCTTCCACCGTCACGATGCCGCCGGTCTCGCGCGCCGCCTGGTGGAGCGTGGCAGCGTCGATCGGCTTGACCGAGTAGGCGTCGATGACGCGCACCGCGATCCCCTCGCCGGCGAGCTGGTCGGCCGCCTTGAGTGCCTCGTGCACCGTGATCCCGGCCGCCACGATCGTCGCCCGGTCGGCGCCCGAGCTGCGCAGGGTGCGACTGCCGCCGATCGGGAACTGCTCGCCCGACCCGTAGAGCGTGGGACCCGCCGCGCGGGTGGTGCGCAGGTAGACGATGCCGGGCTGGTCGACCATGGTGGCCACCAGCGCCGCCGTCTGGTTCGGGTCGCTCGGGTAGAGGACGGTGCTCGAGTAGACCGCGCGCATCATCGCCAGGTCTTCGAGCGCCATCTGCGAGGGGCCGTCCTCCCCGATCGAGACGCCCGCGTGCGAGCCGCAGAGCTTGATGTTGGCGCGCGAGATCGCCGCCATGCGGATGAAGTCGTAGGCGCGCGTGAAGAACGCCGCGAACGTCGAGGCGAACGGCTTGTAGTCGCGTACCTGGAGCCCGACCGCCGCCGCCACGAGCTGCTGCTCGGCGATCCACATCTCGAAGAAGCGCTCGGGGAAGGCGTGGGCGAACTCCTCGGCGAACGTCGAGTTGCTCACCTCACCGTCGAGCGCCACGACCTCGGAGCGCGCGGCGCCGACCGCCTCAAGCGCGTCGCCGTAGGCCTTGCGCGTGGCGACCTGCTTGTCGGCGGCGTAGACGGGCAACTGGACGGGCTTGTCGGTGCGCACGAATTGCGGCTGCGCCGGTTCGGGCTTCTGCACCTGGACGGTGATGTTGCGCTCGCCGCCCAGCTCCTCGATGGCGGCCTTCGCCTCGTCGGGCTTGAGCGCCACGCCGTGC
>JBHOQZ010000841.1:0-5616 GCA_042408635.1 Chloroflexota bacterium | reverse complement strand
AGCCGTTGCAGCGTGTGCATGGCCCTCGTACCGCTCACAGCGCCACCACCCAGCAGGTCCCGATCCGGGCCCACTCCGTGCCCTTGCGCCAGGAGTAGAGCTTGCGCCCGCCCTGGTCGAGCGCGATCTCGTGTTCGTCTTCGTAGAAGTCGACGTGCCGGCCCTGGAAGGTGCACGGCAGCAGCACCGACTCCAGCGTGGCATCGCCCGGCACCATCCCGACCTGCGTCGCCAGGTAGCGAAACGCCTTGTCGGCCCAACCGCACACCGGCAGCAGGTCCTGGAAGTCCGGCGTGGACGGCCGCCGCTGCGAGAGGCGAGAGCCGAACCCCTCGGCCGTGGCGAAGGCGCCGCTGGGGAGCTGGCCGGCCAGCAGCCAGCGCAGGCTCGGCTCGGCCGGCAGGTTCAGCCCGTGCGGGCGGAAGGCGTCGAGCGCGCGCAGCACGGCGGCGATCCCGGCGATCCAGCGCGGGTAGCGGTTGACGCGCCCGTCCGGGTAGACCACCTGAGGGAAGGCACCGTCGGGGTCGCGCCAGCGCAGCACGAAGGTGATCGCGGCCAGGGCCGCGTCGAAGAAGCTATCGTCGTCGAGGTACTGCGCGGCGGCCAGCAGACCGGGCACGCAGCGCGCACAGTAGTAGGGGAAGTAGCTCTCCACAAGCGTGCCGTCGATCGTGTTCTGGGCGATAGCGCCGTCCAGGCTGCCGCCCGGCTCGCGGCGCTGGTGCGCCACGATCGCGCGCGCGGTGGGCGCGACGTAGCGATAGAGGTACTCATCCCGGCCGGTCAGGTCGGCCAGCAGGCAGAGCGCCTCGATCAGCGTCGCCGACTTGTTGGGCACGAAGGTGTAGTGGTTCGGATCGTCCCAGAAGATACCTTCCGGCTCGTACCAGAGCTGTTCGATGTAGAAGCGCTGGAGGTTGCGCCTGGCGGCGTGCAGGTAGCGCTCCCAGTCGGCGTGGCCCTGCGCCTTGAGCGCGCGGGCGAGCAGCAAGAGGCCGATGTCGGCCGCCGCCTCGTGGGGGGTACCGCCCACGCCCGGGTTCAGCTCGAACTCGGAGTTCCAGAAGTGGCCGCTCGGCGTCTGGCCGCCGAGCAGGTCGTCGCCAGCGCGCTTCGCCTTGTCGAGCCAGCGCGCCGCGCCGGTGAGCTCGTAGAGGGTAAGGTAGCCAGCGATGATCCCCTCGTAGCGCCAGTCCATGGCGGCGCCGCAGAAGGCCAGGCAGTCGCGCCACCAGTGGACCACCGGTCCGCCGTAGCCGGCGGGCCCGCGCATGGTGTCCAGCCAGAGGTCGAGCCGGGCGACCAGGTAGTCGACGGCACCGGCGGTCAACGCCACGGTCACCGTCCCCCCTCCTTGCGGTAGATGCGCACCGTCAGGGCGTGCAGCGCCGCCGGCACCGGATCGGCCAGGCGCTGCCGGTACGCGATTTCGAAGCGATCGGCCAGATCGGGCCGCCCGGCCATGGTGCCGACGCGCTGGAACAGCACCCAGGCGATGTTGCGCACCCCCCCGATCAGGTAGATCCGCTCTGAGCGATAGCCCCGCCGCCCGAGCGCCGCGCCGAGCGGATCGGCGAGCAGGCCGCGCCAGACCGGGCTGTACGCCAGCCCCTGCGCGCCGATCAAGCGTGCCAGGGGACCGGCACTGATCAACGCAACGGGAGCGCCCGGACACAGCGCGGAGTCGATCTGGCCTAGGCGCTCCCGCCAGGTCGCCCGCTGGGGCGCCGCCCAGATCGCCGCGCCGAAGCTACCCTCCGGGCGCAGATGGCCGTTGTCGGTCTGGGCCTCCTGGAGCGCGGGCTCGCGCCGGAACGCGCCGCTGGCGGCCGCAGCGTGTGCCAACTTCGCCACGCGTGGTGTCTCAGCCACGAGCGTGATGTTGCCGTCGAGCCGGACCAGCGCCTCGTGGACGAAGATCAGCGCCGAGGCCACGAGCAGCGTCGGCGCCGCCGGGCGCTCCGAGCCGACCCGGCTGGGCAGCGTCGATCCGGCGCCACCGGCCTCGCGCGCGCCCTCGGGGCCCCGCGCCGCCAACTCACAGCTCACCAGGTCGGCCGCGAGGCGGTATTCCAGCCGTCCCCGGAGCGGTCGCCGTGCCGGCTGCCCAACTCTCACCGCTGCCCACCCGGTCGCCCGGCCGGTGGAGTCACCGGCCGGGTCGCGTCGAGCGCGCCAAGGTAGACCGCCTCGAGCCGTTCGCCGATCCGCCGCCAGTCGTAGCGCGCGAGCACGCGCCGCCGGCCGGCCGCGCCCATCTCAGCACGCAGTGGCGCATCGCCGAGCAGGCGGGTCAGCGCGCCGGCGAGCGCAGCCGGGTCGGCGGGCGGCACGAGCAGCCCGGTTGTGCCGTCCGCGACAACCGTGCGCACACCGGGCAGGCGGCTGGCGATGACGGGCTTGCCGCACGCCATCGCCTCCGCCAGCACCATCCCGAACGACTCCTGGATGCTCGAGGGCAGGACGACGACGTCGGCGAGGCGGTAGATCGCCGGGAGGCGAGCGGGCCCGATCCGGCCGAGGAAGTGGACCCGGCCCTGGAGGCCCAGGTCGCGCGTCTGGCGCCGATAGGTCGCGGCCATGTCGCCGTCGCCCACCACCGCCAGGTGCGCCTGCGGCAGCCAGTGCAGCGCCTCGAGCAGCACATCCAGCCGGCGGTAGTGGTGGGCGCGGTCGAGCGCACCCACAAAGAGGGCAAGCGGCACCCCGGGCGGCAAGCCGTGGCGCTCGCGCGCCGCGGCCGTCCCAACGTCCTCGGGCGGCAACCCGCCGGGCGCCTCCGGTCGGAACGCCTCCACGTCCACCCCGTTGGGAATCTCGACCACCTCGCGCACCGGGTAGGGCACGTGGGCGCGGAAGTGGTCGGCGGTGACCGCCAGGATCGCGCGTGCCGCCGGCAGGATGCGGGGTCCCCAGAGCCGGTCGTAGGCGGTAAACAGCGGTGCGCGCAGACCATTGCCGACGAGCTTGACGTGGTAGGTCACCACGTAGGGGATCCCGAAGCGCCGGCAGGCGAGCCAGGTGAGCTCGGCGCCGAACATGAACGGCCAGTGCAGGTGAACCAGGTCGAAGCGGCGCAGCGCCCGCGGCAGCTCCGGCGTGAGCGGCGCATTGCCGATCCGCAGCGGCGCCTCCAGCCGATGCACCCTGATCTTGGCCGGGTCGCGGTGGTCCCCGAGCGGGTAGGTCGAGGTGAAGACGTGGACATCGTGGCCGCGCCGCGCCAGCTCGAGCGCATTGTGCAGCACGACGTTGCCGGTGCCGCCGAGATAGGGCGGAAACGTCGCCGTGACGTGCGCGATGCGCAGGCGGCGCCCGCGGTGCCCGGCGGCTACCCCGGCCGATGCCGGCGCTGCGTCGGCCCGGCGATCGAGGACGCTTACCATCCGACCACCCCCAGCGCGACGCGGTTCCAGAGCCGGAAGAACGGGTTGATCAAGGCGAGCGCCCACCGGGCGACCGGGTGCCCCAGCTCCTCCAGGTCGAGCTGCGCCGTGGCGCGCGCGAGCAGCTCCCGGTCGGGCACCCGCCGCCGGGCCTGGGCGCGGGCACGCGCCCGCCGGATCGCCGCCGCCTGGCCTAGCAGGGAGCCGTAGGCGCGCACCTTCGTCGCCAGGCAGGCGGGACCGCGCAACAGGCTATAGCCCAGCACCGCCAGCTCCGTCAGCAGGAGCGCCGGGCCGAGCACGATGAGCGTGCGGGGGCGGTAGAGCTTGAGGAGCGCGGCGTGGCGGTTGCGCTCGAGGTAGAAGAGCTTCTGCGGCGAGAAGCGCGCCTCGAACTCGTGCAGCACTGACGCCTCGGGCACCGAGAGGCAGCGGTGACCCGCCAGCACCGCCCGCAGCGACAGGTCAGTGTCCTCGAAATAGAGGAAGAAGCTGGCGTCGAAGCCGCCGAGCGCGTCGAAGACACTCCGCCTGATCACGAACGCCGCGCCCGAGACCGCCAGCACCTCCTCGACGCCGCGAAAGGCGCTGGTGGGCTGGTTGTAGCCCCGACAGGTGGTGATGCCGGTGATGTGCGGGGCGATCCCGAAGGTGTTGAGGCGCGACGGGTCGTGGCGCAGCAGGATCATCGGCGTCGCCAGCGCGGCACCCCGGTCGCGCTCGAGCACCGCCACCAGCCGGTCGATCCAACCGGGATTGGAGATGGTGTCCTGGTTGAGGATCGCCAGGTACTCCGCCGCCGTGTGGCGCGCCGCCTCGTTGATGGCGCCGCCGTAGCCCAGGTTGGCGCCGCCCGCGAGCACGTGGACCCCCGGAAAGCGGTTCCGTACGAGGTCCGGCGTGCCGTCGGTCGAGGCATTGTCGACGACGATGACATCGATCGGCGCCTGCGCCGACTCGAGGAGCGAGCGCAGGCACGCCTCGATGTAGGCGCGGCCGTTGTGGGTGACGATGACGGCGCAGACCCGTCGCCTCAGCGGCGGCGCCGGCATGTTGCCGGGCGCGCCGCCGCGCGCGTTTCCGGCGACCGGCTCACCCGCCATGCTGGACCTCCGGCGGTGCCAGGTAGCCGAGCGCGCTCAGGCGCCGCTCGAGGTCGAGGAACGCGCCGCGCGCCGAGTGGAGGAGCACGCCCGTGAAGAGCGACAGGACGCCGACGATGATCAGCAGCAGGGTGAGCAGGCTGTAGCCCACCGCCAGCACCTGCGTCGTCTGGTAGATGTTGGCGACGATGGCGCCCAGCACCAGCCCGGCCAGGGTCAGGCACAGCCCCGGCACGCCGAAGAAGAGCAGCGGGTGGTGGCGGCCGATGAGCTGCATCAGCCCGTGCACCACCGTGAGACCCTGACCGAAGACGTTGCGCTTCGGCGGATCGGCGTAGATCGCCGTGATCGGCATCTCGTGCACGTGCAGTCCGAAGGCGCGCGCCTGGAACTGCATCTCGACCTCGACGTTGAAGCCGTGGGTGCCAAAGAGCAGACTGTGGATCGCGCGACGCGAGAACGCCCGGAAGCCGCTCTGCGAGTCGGTCACTGGCGTGCCCGAGACCAGGTTGGTGGCGGCGGTGATGGCGAGCTGGCCGCGCCGACGCACCTCCGGGATCGCCGCCTCCGAGTGGCCCGGATCGAGGAAGCGCGAGCCGATGACGATGTCGGCCTCGTGGCTGAGCACGGGCGCCAGTACCTGGTGGATCTCGTCCGGGCGATGCTGCCCATCCCCGTCGAGCACCACCAGCGCATCGACATTGCGCGCGCGCGCGATGCGAAAGGCGGTGTTGAGTGCCGCGGCCTTGCCCAGGTTGTGCGGGTGGCGCTCGACGAGCGCACCAGCAGCGGCCGCGATGCGCGCGGTGCCGTCGTGGGAGCCGTCGTCGATCACGACGACCTCGAACCCCTCGAGGTGCGCCTGGAGAATCACGCTGCCGATGAAGCGGGCCTCGTTGTAGGCGGGGATCGCAACGAGGACGTGATCGGCGATACCCGGGACGGCGAACGAGCCGGCGCGGGTTGCGCCGACCTTGGGCACCGGCGCGGCGTGGTCCGCCGCGGCGGCATGGCCATTGGGCCCGTGCCCGTTCGGGCCGACCGGTGGCCCGGCCGGCACTTCCCCGGTGCGGATATCGACTGTCATAGTCGCCTCCTGTCGTCCCAGCCCCGGCGCCTGCCCC
>JBHOQZ010000831.1:0-7501 GCA_042408635.1 Chloroflexota bacterium | reverse complement strand
GGACGAGGCCGGCTAAAGCCGGGACTCGGCGGGATCGTCCCGTCGCGCGGGCTTCAGCCCGCCGACCGTATCCCCGCATTAATTCCGCAACCTCCATAAGCCGGCTGGGGCGCCCACTGGTGAGCCCGCTCCGGGTACCCGGTGGGTGAGGCTTTGCGGGTTGAGCCCGGGGGCTTCGAGCCCCCCGGGCGGGCAGCCCCGGGCGGGCAGCCCCGGGTGGGCAGCCCAGGTCGGGTAGCCCTGTGCGGTCGGGCGCATGGCACCCGGAAGGGTGGAGGCCCCCGGAGCGGGTCGCGTACCGCGCGGCCCGGTCCCGTCGGCTCCCCCGCGAGTAGTAGGCTACTGGTCGAGCCAGGTGGCAGGCAGGCCCGGCATGAAGGTCGAGGGGTGCGGGACGTAACCCTTCACGCTCTTTTTCATCACGTCGATCAGGTCGGGCTGGCCCAGCCAGAGCTGGGGTACCTTCTCGATCAGCACGCGCTGCAACCGCTTGTAGTGCTCGATGCGCCTCTGTTGATCGAGGATCGACTTGCCCTCCTCCAGCAGCGCGTCGACCTCCGGATCCTCCCAGTTGTTGTTGTTGGCGCCCTTCGAGTGGAGGCGCGGGTAGAGCAGCGGGTCGGGGTCCGAGTTGCCGCCGGTCGCGTTCATCGACATGTCGAAGTTCCAGACGCGCCAGTCGCTGATCCAGGCGCCGTACTCCATCTGCTTGATCTCGACGTCGATGCCGACGCGGCGCAACTGGTCGGCCACCACCTGCGCGCCGAGGATGAGCGTGGGCCAGCCCGTGATCGTGAGGAGCTCCGTCTTGAAGCCGTTGGGGAGCCCCGCCTGCGCTAGCAGCGCCCGCGCGCGGTCGAGATCCGGCTTGAACTCGGGGATCGTCTCCGGGTCGAGCGCGTAGTCCTTCATGGCGGGCGGGATCGGCGCTACCATGTTGCCCAGGCCCGAGTAGGCGACCTCGACCACCTCGCGCCGGTCGATCGCCCAGGACATCGCCTGACGCACCTCGAGCTTGTCGAACGGCGGCCGCTTGTTGTTAATGTTGATGTACTCGAAGCCGAGGCGCTGCGAGCGCATCGCGTCGAGGTTTGAGGCATTGCGCACGATTGCGTAGTTGTTGTTGTCCTGCAGCGTGAATAGGTGGATGTTGCCGGTGCGCAGTTGCGCGATCACCTGCGCCTCCTCGGGGATCACCTGGAAGGTAATGCCGTCGAGGTAGGGCAGCCCCTGAACGTAGTAGTCGGGGTTGCGGCGCAGCTTGAGCGTCTGGCCCGGCACCCACTCCTCGAAGATGAAGGGGCCGCTGCCGACCGCCGTCCGGTTGAGCGAGCCGCCCGCGCGCTCGACCTCCTCCTTCGGGACGATGGCGCAGAAGGAGGAGGCCAGGCTCACCAGCAACGCCGAGTCGACGTTCTTCAGGTTCAGTCGCACCGTAAGCGGGTCGATCGCCTCGACGGTGTCGATGCTGCTGATGAAGCTGCGACCGTAGGCGCCCTCGTTGGGGTTGAGGATGCGCTCGAGGCTGTACTTCACGTCGTCGGCGACCAGGTCGCGCCCGTTGTGGAACTTCACACCGCGACGCAGGTAGAAGGTGTAGGTGCGCCCGTCGGAGGAGATCTCCCAGCGCTCGGCCAGGTCGGGCACCACGCGCAGGTTCTCGTCGGTCTGGACGAGCAGGCTGTAGATGTTCTGTGTGCTGATCGACCGGCCGATCGCCGATTCCTTGTGCGGGTCGAGGCTCGGCGCATCGTTCAGCCGCGCCACGTTGAGCACCCCGCCCCGCTTCGCCGTCTGTGAGACCAGCCGCGGGGGCGCCGCGGGCACCGGCGGCCGGTGGACGGCGGCCAGGACCGGTGCGCGGGGCAGGCCGAACGCCAGGGCTACCAGCGCCCCGCCCCCGACCACCGCCGCGCCGCGCAGCAACCCTCGCCGACTGACCGCCCTGTGCGCCGGTCCTTCCCTCTGTTGCTCGTTCGCCATGGCTCTCTCTGGCTCTCCCTGCAGAACCACCCACCACCGCCGCCCACCGCGGCGCAGCGCAGCCGACCCGGCAGGTCCTCCACGCTGTGTCGGCGATTATAGTGGGTGCCGGGCCCCCGGACGCGCGGGTGACCGGGGCGACTGCGCGGGTCAACGCAACCCCGATCACGGATCGGTAATGCGGGTGCGGCCGGCCGGCTCTCACCAGGTGCACGGCCGTGCACACCGACGCGAGACCAGACGATACGGGCAGCTTCGAGGGGCGCCGGACGGGAACCGGCGACCAGGCGACAGGTGATGGGATCAGCCGGGTAACCGGGACAGGGTGAGGCGAGGAGACGCAACGATGCTGCGGATGCTGCGGGGTGTGGTGGCGCTGCTGCTGAGCGTGGTGGTGCTGCAGATGGTGGTCCTGCCCGGCACGGCGGGCGCGGCGCCCGCCGGGGCGACGATATCCCCGATCGAGTTCACCAAGCGCGACGGCGTGGAGCCGGACCTGGTGGTCGACGGCATCGCGTTCTTCCGTGGGCCGATCGGGGCGGTCGAGGGGCACTATACACTGACGGGGATGCTGCCGGGGATGCGCTACGGGGCGGTGGTCAGCCGCGACGGCAAGATCGTGGACGACAACCGCAGCGGGTTCACCTGGACGTCGAGGCACACGCCGGAGCGGCTCTGGACCTACGAGCCGGCGGACGGGCTGAAGGCCGGCGTGTACGAGGTGACGTTCTACGTCGAGGGCAAGAAGCTGCGCAGCGGGCTGTACGTGGTCGTCTGAGCGACCGCGTCAGCGGGAACGCCGCCGGGGAGCTGCTCCTCCCCGGCGGCGTTCGGCTGTCTCCCGGCTCCGGCCGGCCGCGCCAATCCGGCGCACGGCCGGAGCCGGTTTTCGGTCCGGCGGCCAACCCTCCACACGCGGTGTGAGATCGGCGTCCGTTGCCCCGCTCGGTGGTCCTGCGAGGGGTCAGCTAGCTTGGGCGGGTGGTGCCGCCCAGGCCGACCAACTCGTCGATCCCGGCGCGGGCAACGTCGAGGCTCGAACGCCAGAAGTCGGGCGTGCGGATGTCGATCCCGAACGGCGCAGCCAGCTCGGCCGCGTCGGCCCGCCCCGTCGAGGCGAGCAGGTGGTCGTAGGCGGCGCGGAACGTCGCGGGCTCCTGTCGGAAGCGGGCATAGAGCCCGATCGCGAACAGCGCGCCGAAGGTGTAGGGGAAGTTGTAGAACGAGCGGCGCGGGCTGTAGTAGTGCCCCTTCACGGCCCACATGTAGGGGTGCAGCCGCTCGGGGTCGAGGCCATCGCCGTAGGTCTCGCGCTGCGCCTCGAGCATCAGCTCGGCGCACTCGTCGGGCGTGAGCTCGCGCCGGGCCCGCCGCTCGAACACCCAACTCTCGAACAGGAAGCGCGAGTGGATGTCGACCACGATCTGGTTGAGGCCGCGCAGCCGCTGCTCGAGGAACTCCAGCCGCTCGGGGCCTTGCAGCTCCTCGAGGTAGGCGTTCTCGACCAGCGTCTCGCAGAAGGTGCTGGCGGTCTCGGCCAGCGTCATCGGCGTCTGCCGCTGGAGTGCGGTGCAACCGGCCAGGCAGCGGTTGTGGTAGGCGTGGCCGAGCTCGTGGGCAAGCGTGCCCACCCCGTCGAAGGTCGGCGTCCAGTTCTGCATGATGCGCGACTCGTCGGCGCGCAGCGGCATGCAGAAGGCGCCGTCGCGCTTGCCGAAGCGCGGCTCGGCGTCGATCCAGCCGTCGCTGAAGGCGCGCCGCGCCAGCGCCGCCATTGCTTCGCCGAAGGTGGCGAATTGGCGCTCGACGAACGCCGTGCCCGCCGGCCAGTCCCAGCGCCGCGCCCCGTCGCCGGCGTCGGCCGGGCCGAGCGGCGCGAACAGGTCGAACCAGGTGAGCCGTTCGAGGCCGAGCAGCGCCGCCTTGGCGCGCATGTAGCGGCGGAAATCGACGAACGACTCGCGCACGGCCGTGTGCATTGCCTCGAGAGTCGCCCGGTCGATGCTGGCGTCGACCAGCGCCGGCTCGAGCGGATCGGGCCAGCCGCGCCGGGCGCAGAGCGTGCCAACTTCACCCTTCACGCCGTTGAGCGCCGCGGCCAGCGGCAGCGCGTGCGCCCGCCAGGCGTCGAGCTCGGCCTCGTAGGCGGCCCGGCGCACAGCGCGGTCGGGGTGCTCGGCCAGGTTGCGCACCTCGCTCATCGGCAGCCGGCGCCGCTCGTCCCCGATCCGAACCTCGACCACGATCTGCGAAGTGAGGTTGCCGTGGAGCTTGGCCCAGGCGGTGCCGCCGCTCAGGCTGAGCGTCGAGGCGAGCGCCTCCTGCTCGAGCGGGAGCTGATGCCGTGCCCTGACCGCCTCGCGCCGGACCACGAAGGCGTGGTCGCGCGCCACCGCCGAGCGGGCGATCAGCGCCTCGACGTCGAGCGTGCCGAGCCAGGCGGTCCAGCGATCGCGCAGTTCGTCGAGCGGGAGGGCGCGCAGTTGCAGCTCGGAGAGGCGCCGCTGCGCGCCCTGGTCGTTCGAGTCGACGCTGATGAGCAGGCTCAGGTACGCTTGGAGGTAGCGCGCGCGCTCGAGCACCGCGTTGAGGGCGTTCGTCGCCTCGTCGAACGCGGCCGCCACCTTGGCTGCCGACCCCGCCGACTCTGCGCCGCGCTCCGCGCTCCCCCTCGTTGAGGCGCCCGCGCCGGTGGTCGGCCTCGTGGCGGCCGTCGAGGCTTCGGCGTGGCCCGACGTCGCGCCGAGACTGCCGCCACCGGCTGCCGCTGCCGCGAGCCCCGACCCGGCGGCACCGGGACCGAGGCCGCCCGGCCCGATCCCTAGCCGGTCGAAGAGCGCCCCCAGCTCGGCGATCCCCTCCACCAGCTCGCTCAGCGCGCGCTCGAACTCGGGCGACTCCGGCCCGGGAAAGAGATCGCTCAGGTCCCAGCGCGGCAGCGTCGCCTGCCCCACACCGCTCACGGCTTCCCTCCACTGCACCAATCGGTCGTCGCTGTGTCAGTCATCCTGCCACAGCCCCGCGGGCCCAGCCAGCGCCGGAGGAGGTGGCCCCTCTCACGGCCTCTCCCCCGATACTGGGGGAGAGGAGACGGGGGTGCGGCGAGGGCGTCGTTGATCAGCCGGTAGAGGTGGTAGAGCCCCCAAGGCTGGAGGAGAGGAGACGGGGGTCCGGCCCCCTCTCCCGGCCTCTCCCCCGATACTGGGGGAGAGGAGATGGTGGCGGCCTGCGCCGCGCACGGTCCCCCACCTCCACTGGTGGGGCGAGGCGGATCAGTGGAGGTCGCCGTGGCGCGCGCGGAGGGCGAGCTCGCCGGCGAGGTCGTCGACGAACTGGCGGGCGGTGCGGCCGGATCGGCCGTTGTGCCACTCGGCCCAGCGCAGGGCGCGGGCGCGCAACTCGTCGTCGGGCAGGTCGATGCCGCGGGCGCGCGCGAGCGCGAAGGCGATCTCCAGGTAGCGGCGCTGGTCGGGTGCCAGAAAGATCGCGTGCAGCCCGAACCGGTCGGCCAGCGACAGCTTCTCCTCGACCGTGTCGCGCTGGCGCACGTCCCCGTCGGGCGTCGGGTGCAGCCCGACCTCGGTCCGGTCGCTGTGGCGCTCGCGGACGAGGTGGCGCCGGTTCGAGGTCGCGTAGAGCAGCACGTTCTCCGGCCGCGGCTCGACCGCGCCCTCGAGCACCGCCTTGAGCGGCTTGTACTCCGTCTCGTGCTCCTCGAACGAGAGGTCGTCGATGAAGAGGATGAAGCGCTGCGGCCGGCCGCGCAGCAGGCGCAGGATGCGCGGCAGGTCGCCGAGCTGCTCCTTCGTCACCTCGACCAGCCGCAGCCCGCGCTCGGCGTACTCGTTGAGCAGCGCTTTGACCGTCGAGGACTTGCCGGTGCCGCGCTGACCGACCAGGAGCACATTGTTGGCCGGGTAGCCCAGCACGAACCGCTCGGTGTTCTCGACCACCGCCGCGCGCTCGCGCTCGTAGCCGATCAGGTCGCGCAGCCGGACCGGGTCGGGCTGGGCCACGCCCTCGAGCCGACCGTCCGCACCGCTCCCCGTCCAGCGGAAGGCGCGGAAGCGCCCGAACTCGCCCACTCCGTTGGCGCGGTAGTACTCCGCCAGCGCCTCGGCCAGCTCGCCCCAGTCCGCCGTCGAGTCGAGCCGGGCCGCGATCTCGGGTCGCGCCGGCGCACCGTCCGCCTCGCCCGCGCTCGGCGCCCCGGGCAAGGAGCCCAGCTCGGACCACGGCACCCAGGCGGCGCCCACCTGCTCGCCCCAGAGGTCGACCACCCGGCGGTGGATCGCGGCGGCGTCGAGCCGGTAGAGGTCGCCGAGCGTCCGCAGGTCGCGCCGCGCCTGCTCGAGCAGGCCGCGCGGCACCGCCGGACGCCCATCGGCACCCTGCCCGGCCCGCTCGGCGGCTCGACTGAAGGCGTTATCGGCCTCGAGGACGAGCCGGATCAGGCGCGACCGGAACGGATCGCCCGGCTCCTCCGCCTCGGACAGCGCCGCCAGGGCTCTGGCGTAGCGCAAAGCGCACGCCTCCCGCTCGCCCTCGGCCGGCTCCGCGTCCAGTTCCCCGAGGAGCTGGAGCAGGGCGTAGAGGTCGACGATCGCCGCGTCGAGGTACACGCTTTCGTAGAGCACGATCGCCCGCAGGCGGTGGTAGAGGCCGAGCCAGGCGCGGCGTTCGCCCCCCTGCAGCGCCGCACCACCCGGGCCGTGGAACGTCGTCATCGTCGTGTCTCCTCCCGGGCTAATCCAGTGGGCTGCCGTAGAAGCACTGGGTATCGTCGTAGCCGGCGAGCACCTTGCGCTGGAAGCGGGGCGCATCGCCTAGGCCCAGCAGCGCCAGCTCGTGGCTCAGCGGGGCGAGGTCGGGCAGCGTCGCCAGGCCCGCCGCGTCGAACCAGCCGAGCTCGGCCACCTCCTCCAGGTCGCGCGCCGGATCGACCTCGCCCCCGATCGGCGCGAGCAGGAAGGCGGCGTAGATATCCGGCGTGTGGAGGCGGTGGCGCACCGCCAGCAGCCCCAGGTTGCGGCAGACGAGGCCAGTCTCCTCCTCGACCTCGCGCAGGCAGGCGTCGTCGAACGTCTCGTCGGCCTCGACGTAGCCGCCGGGCAGTGTCCAGCGGTCGCGGCCGGGGTTCTGGCCGCGCCGGATGAGCAGGACGCGCCCGGCCTGCACGACCACGCCGCCCACGCCCAGGCTGACGCTGTTGAACTGCACGTAGCGGCAGGCCGGGCAGGCAGGCCGGTCGCGCCCTCCGATCGCGCGGGTTTGGAGCGGAGCAGCGCAGTGCGGGCAATAGGTGTGGCCGAGCATCGTTCAACTCCACCGCCGCGCCCGCCCCCGGCCGCGGGGGATGGCGGGCAGAGCTCTGTCGGGCTAGCCGCGCAGCAGCGGCTCCGTGTCCCACAGCTCGGGCGGCTCCGCGTCGGCAGCAGCGGCGGCCAGCGCCGCGAAGCGCGGGAACTGGAGGTGGGCGAAATCGTTGATCGAGCGCACGCCGCGGTACTCCCCGTGC
>JBHOQZ010000829.1:0-2288 GCA_042408635.1 Chloroflexota bacterium | reverse complement strand
GCTGCGCAAGCATCCTCTGTGGCGTGAGCGCCGCTCGCTCCCCGCCGACGAAGGTGTCGGGCTTGCCTTCGGCATCTGGCCCGGGGCTGGCGACGCCGCGGCGGCAGGCTGCCGGCTCGACGACGACGGGCGCATCACCGTCGTCACCGGCATCGCCGACATGACCGGAGCCACCACCTCGTTCGCCGCGATCGCGGCCGAGATCATCGGCGTGGCCCCGGAGCAGGTGCGTGTGGTGGTCGCCGACACGGCGTCAGCCCCGCGCTCCCCCATGGTCGGCGGCAGCAAGACGACCTTCGCGGTCGGCAGGGCCGTCGCGGCCGCTGCGGAGGACGCGAAGGCCCAGCTGCTCGAGCTTGCCGCCGCCGAGCTCGAAGCCGACCCGGCCGACCTCGAGATCAGCGACGGCGTCGTCCACCCGCGGGGCGCGCCCTCGCAGGGGGTGGAGCTGGTCGAGCTCGGGCGCAGGATCGCGAGCGGCAGCCTCGCCCCGGTCGAAGGGCGGGGCCGCGCCTCCGCCGCTCCGCCGTCCCCGTCGGTCGCCGGCCATCTGGCGCACGTGCGGGTCGACCGCGAGACCGGCGCCGTGCGCGTCGTCGGCTGGGTGATCGCCCAGGACGTGGGGCGGGCGCTCAACCCCGCGCTCTGCGAAGGGCAGATGCGCGGCGGCGTCGCGCAGGGGATCGGCTGGGCGCTCTACGAGGAGCTCGTCGCCGACGCCGACGGCCAGCTGCTCAACGGCTCCTTCGCAGGCTACACGGTGCCCGGCGCACCGGAGCTGCCCCCGATCGAGACGCTGCTCGTCGAGGTTCCGGCTCCCGACGGGCCGTTCGGCGCGAAGGGGATCGGAGAGGCGTGCGTCGTCGGCGCCCCCGCCGCCGTTGCCAACGCGATCGCCGCTGCCACGGGGGCGCGGCTGCGGGAGCTGCCGATGACACCCGAACGCGTCACGGCCGCGCTGCGGGGCGTGTAGCCGCGCCGGCGGGCGGGTCCGCCCGCCCCGGCAGGCGGCCGCTCGGCCCTCGAGGCAGCGACCCTGCCGCACCAGCCGGTCGCGCCGTCGTGCCGGATGGCAGTCGGCCGCAGGGGCGCAAGCCGCCTGGTGGTGCTAGCCGCACCCTGCCAAGCAGGCTGGCCCCATTCCGGTCGCAGCACCCGGGCGGCCAAGCTTTGAGAGCCCACATGGGTCGAGATGCCGATGGAACACGAGCGCGCCGAACGACGCCCCCGAGCCGACTCTGCGACCGTGCTGCCCCGGCTGTGCGATCGCGACGCCCGGACGTCGGTCGGCCTGCGCGGAATCGCCGCCGCTGCTGCCCCGTTCTGACACGGAGATCGCAAACCGCAACGAGGGAGCGTTGATGCAGAACGTCCACCGAGCCGATCCCCGCCGCTGGCGGGCACTCGCGCTGCTTGGTGTCGCCTACCTGATGGTGGTGCTCGATGCCTCGATCGTCAACGTCGCCTTGCCGTCGATCCAGCGCGACCTGCACTTCTCGCCGGAGAACCTGCAGTGGGTCGTGTCCGGCTACGCGCTGACGTTCGGCGGCTTCTTGCTGCTCGGCGGGCGCTTGGGCGACCTGCTCGGGCGCCGCCGCATCTTCATGGCCGGCCTTGGGCTGTTTGCGCTGTTCTCGCTGCTCGCCGGGCTGTCGCAGAGCGAAGGCATGCTGATCGCTATGCGTACGCTGCAGGGCGCGGCGGGGGCGGTGCTGTCCCCCTCCGTGTTCTCGATCGTCACCGTCACCTTCGAGGAGGGAGCGGAGCGCAACAAGGCGCTCGGCATCCTCGGCGCCATCGCCGGCTCGGGCGCCGCGATCGGCGTGCTGCTCGGGGGCGTGCTCACCGAGTACGCCGGCTGGGAGTGGATCTTCTTCATCAACGTCCCGATCGGGGCGCTCGCGCTCGTGGCCGTGCCCAGGCTCGTGCGGGAGAGCCGGGTGGACGGGCTTGCCCGCCACTTCGACGCTGCCGGGGCCGCCACCGTCACGGCGAGCCTGATGCTGCTCGTGTACGCGCTCACCCAGGCGAACAACGTCGGCTGGGGCTCGGCGCGGACGATCGGCGAGCTGCTCGGCTCGGCCGCGCTGATGGCGGTCTTTCTCGCCATCGAGCAGCGCTCGCCGTCGCCGCTCATGCCGTTGCGCTTCTTCCGCTACCGCACCCCCACCGGGGCGAACATCATCGGCTTCGGCCTGGGCACGGCGATGTTCGGGACCTTCTACTTCCTCTCGCTGTACATGCAGCAGATCCTCGGCTTCTCGGCGCTCAAGACGGGTGTCGGCTAC
>JBHOQZ010000827.1:0-2908 GCA_042408635.1 Chloroflexota bacterium | reverse complement strand
CTCGGCCTCCGCCCGCCCGGAGAGGTCGTCGGGGAGGGCGTGGGTGCGGTCAAGTGAGCGCACGACCTCGACGATCGTGCGCTCGCGCGCGGTGAGGGTGTCGAGTGGACCCGCGGCTGCAACCACCTGGATCGCCTCGGGGCGCGTCCCCTCGCGCCGGGCGATCGGCTCGTGCATCACCCACTCGAAGCGCGAGCCCAGCTCGCGGCCGGCCGCCAGGATGGCGAGCTCGCGATCGGCGCCGCCGAGCCGGCTGCCGAAGCGCAGCCGCGCGCCGAGCTGGGCCACGCGCTCGGCCAGGTCCGGCACGTACATCAGCATGGCGTAGGGGCCGCGCATGCCGCCGCGGGGCCCGGCGATCTCGTCCCAGACTCGCCGGGCCTCGGGCGACAGGGCGTCGCGCTCGGGCCAGGGCAGTCGTGTCATCGGCTCGTTCGCTCCTTTACCCAGCTTGGCACGCGCCCCTACCGGCCAACCGTCCCGCCCCCAATGGTACACGCCGCCCGTGCCGCCCGACACCACCACCTCCAGACCCCGGCCACCAGGTGGCTGTAACCGCTCGCTTGCCTGTGGTAGAGTGATCTCAGGAGAGGATGGTGCGCCATGACCCAGGAAGTCGTACGTGTTGATGTCAGCCAGGAGCCGCGTCTGCGCGACCTCGCCCGCGAGGTGCAGCGGACGCGGCAGCCACGTGTGCTGCGCGATGAGGGGGAGGACCTGGCGGTGGTGGTGCCTATCGAGGCGTCTGTGCCGGAGCGCTCAACGGTGCTTCCCACCTCACCCGAAGAGCTGGAGAACCTATTCCGCGTTCACCACACCTTGAAGCAGCCGTTGACGTGGGAGGAGATCACCACGATCGCCGAGGAGGAGGCAGCCGACGAGGCCGTGCGCGGCTGGTAAAGCTGCTACATGCGTACATCAATGCCATCCTCCGTGGTCGACACCAACCTCATCGTTCGCGCGATCGCCGGCGACCACCCTGACCACAGTCCGCGAGCGCGGCGGTTCCTAGCGCAGCTAGCTAGCGGAACTGCCACGGCGACCACCTGTGGTGCGGTGATCGCCGAGGCCGTCTATGTTCTCGCCTCGCCCCGGCTGTACGGTCTGGCCCGCCCCGAAATAGAGCGCGAGCTTGGGATCGTCATCCGTTTACCTGGCCTCGATCTGCCGAACAAGGCGTTGTATATCGACGCTCTTGCGCTCTATGCCGCGCTTCCCCGCCTCAAGTTCGTGGATGCGGTTGTTGCGGCGCTCGCCCGGCAGCATTCCGCTGCGGTGCTGAGTTTCGATCAACGGTTCGACGGCGTGCCATCGATCACACGGGTAGAGCCGGACGGCGAATAGAGGCTGTCTCGGCGCGAGATTCCGGTGGGTCGTGCCCTGACCGGAAGGGCATGAACAAGGTTAGCGGGGGGAGCCGGCGAGGCCGCGCCGGATCGTTTCGGCGAGCGCCTCGATCGACGTCGGCTTGAGCAGCAGATCGGCGCCTAGCGCCTCGATCGCGCTGCGGTTCGCCTCGAACGCGGTCCAGTCGCCCGTCATCATGATCGCCGGGATGTCGCGCGTCCTCGGATCCTCGCGCAGCGCGCGCAGCGCCTCGACGCCGTCCAGGTCGGGCATCTTCACGTCGAGCAGCAGGAGGGACAGGTCGCCGGCGGGTGCCGAATGCGGGTCGACGCAGGCGCGCACGCGCTCGATCGCCTCGCGGCCCGAGGCGGCCTCGATCACCGCGTAGCCCTGCCGGCGCAGGATAGCGCCGAGCACGGCGCGCACGTCCGGATCGTCATCCGCCACCAGGATCCGCACTGGGCCGGCCCGGCGCAGCAGGCGGCTGATGCGGGCGACCAACTCGGCCTCGCGCACCGGCTTAGTCAGGTAGTCGACGGCGCCCAGCAGGCGCCCCTGCCCCGAGTCCTCGGTGACCGAGAGCAGCACGACCGGGATGGCGCTGGTGGCGCTGTCGCGCTTGAGCCACTCCAGCGCCGTGAAGCCGTCGGCGTCGGGCAGCAGGACGTCGAGGGTGATCAGGTCGGGCCGCTCGTGGCGCGCCAGGCTGAACGCCTCGGCCGCGCTGTGGGCCTCGAGCACCTCATAGCCTGCTCGTTCGAGGTAGCGCCGGATGAGGTGGGCGATGTTCGGCTCATCGTCGACGACGAGGATGCGGCCGCTGGCGCTTTCCGGCACCGCCCGGGGCAGGGCCGACGTCGACGGCACCGGTGCACCGGGCGTGGTGGCGGCGCGCCCGGGGGTGAGCGGCAGACTGAACCAGAACGTCGAGCCGCGACCCGGCTCGCTCACCACGCCGATCTCGCCCCCGTGCAGCTCGACGAGCGACCGGGTGATCGGCAGCCCAAGACCCGTCCCCGGCACCTCCTCGCTCGCCCGGTTGCGCGCGCGGTAGAACTTCGTGAAGAGCTGCGCCTGCTCCTGCGGCGTCAGCCCGATCCCAGTGTCGCTCACTTCGACGCGCACCCGATCGGCGAGCAAGTGCAAGGTGACGGTGATCGCCCCGCCAGCCGGGGTGTACTTGTGCGCATTCGAGAGCAGGTTGGTGACGACCTGCGCCAGCCGGTCGGCGTCGCCCATGACGACGGGGGGCGGCGCGGCATGGCCGTCGGTGTCGGGCAGGTCGAGCGTCAGGCGCTGCTCCTTCGCCTCGAAGCCGGGCCGCAGCAGCCCGGCCACGTCGCGGATCGTCCGGCAGAGGTCCACCGGGGCCAGCTCGAGCTCGACCTTGCCGGCCTCGATCCGCGAGATGTCGAGCAGATCGTTGATGAGCGCGACCAGCCGGTCGGCGTTGCTGCGCACGATCTCGAGGAACTCGCGCTGCTCGGCGCTGATCTGCCCCACCTCACCCTCGACCAGCAGGTCGACGTAGCCCTTGATCGAGGTGAGCGGCGTGCGCAGC
>JBHOQZ010000826.1:0-5311 GCA_042408635.1 Chloroflexota bacterium | reverse complement strand
AGGGCCAGCCACCGGCGGCCACGCGCGGCGTCCGCCCCAACTGACGCGCCCGGCGCGCGCCCCGCCACCGATGCGTTACGGCCGCGAGGCCATCGGGGCCATCTCGGAGCTCCGTCGACCAGGTCCCGCGAGCCGCGGTCGCCCGGTGCGGCCGTGGGCGACCTTCCCGGCCCCGACCAACCGAGCGGGCCGGGCCATGACCGGGTCGCTCCGCGCAGTCTCAGCCGAGGGGCGTCGTCTCGACGACGATGGTGAGGCGCTCCTCGGCGGCGCCGCGGAAGGTGCCGCGCGTCGGGGGCACGTCGGCGTAGTCGCGCCCGATCGCCATCTTGACGTGGTTCTCGCTCGCCACCAGGTTGTTCGTGGGGTCGAAGCCGCGCCAGCCGTGGGTCGGCGTCCACGCCTCGACCCAGGCGTGGGAGGCGCCGGCGCCGCGATCCGGCCCGGTGGTCAGCGTCTGCACCTGCTCAAGCGTGCCGAGCTGCTGGCGCTGCGTCGTGGTCAAGCTGACGATGTAGCCGCTGACGTAGCGCGCCGGGACGTCGATCGCCCGGCAGAGGCCGAGCAGCACGTGCGCGAAGTCCTGGCAGACGCCGGTCCGGCACCGCAGCACCTCCCCCACCGTCGTCTGCACCGTCGTGACGTCCTTCACGTAGCTGAAGCTGCCGTAGACGAGCGCCATGAGGCGCTGCACCGCCTCGAAGGTGTCCTCCGGGCGGGTCGGGCGGAACGGCTCGGCCAGCCCGCGCAGCTCCGGCTCGTCGGGCACCAGCCGGGAGGGGTTCAGGTAGTCGAGCCGCTCGCCCGGGCGCAACGGGGCCGGCCGGGTGGCCGGTGGGGCGAAGGGGTCATGGAGGAGCGTGTCGACGACGCTCACGGCCACGACCTCGACCATGCGGTGGGGTCGGGCGACCGTGATCAGGTGCGCCTGGTTGCCGGCGCCATCCTGGTAGCGCCGCACGGCGGCCGCCGGCTGAACGCGCAGGTCGAACTGCTCCCAGCGCTGGTGCGCGTCGGAGAGGGGGCCGAGGCGCGCCTCCATCACCCCCTCGACCACGTCGGCCGAGTAGTCGAGGCGCGTCAGGTGGCGGATGGCAGCCCTCATTGCTGTTGCTGCTGCGCCGCCATGATCAGCGCGGCGCGCGAGAGGGCGACGAGGCGGCCCGGCTGCGGTTCGTCGCGCAGGTAGGTCCGCGTCACCCCCTCGGAGACGAGCGCGATGCGCTCCTGGATGTCTTCGAGGAACGGGCGCAGCCCCTCCTCGAACACCTCGTCCACCCCAGCGTGGTCGAGGCGGGCGCGCAGGCGGCCGAGCGCGCGCAGCGCCGGGCTGGGGTTGGCCGACGGGCCGATCTCCGGCCCGGCCACCGCCTGGAGCGAGCGCCAGGCCGCGTTGACCGCGAAGCGCACCGACTGGGGCACGATCGGGTTGAGCAGGAGGAACTCCACCACGCGCGCCGGCTCGACCCGCACCGAGTAGTAGCGCGCGTACGCCTCGGCCGCGCCGACCGAGCGCAGCACGGCCAGCCAGGCGACCACCTCCGCGCCGGCCGGGCCCTGGCCGAACCCCTCGTCGGGCAGGGTGAGCAGGTGCGCCTGGAGGTTGAGGATGCGCGCGGTGTTGTCGGCGCGCTCGAGGTACTTGCCGAGCTCGATGAAGTGGTAGGCCTCATCCTGCGCGAGTGTGCACTCGACCAGCCCCTGGAAGAACATGGCGCCGTCGCGCACGCGGCGGTAGAAGGTGTGCGGGCTCTCCTCCGCCTCGACCGCGAGCTGCGGATCGACCAGCGAGAGGTAGAGCGTGTTGAGCTGCTCCCACAGCTCGCTCGAGATGCTCTCGCGCACGCTGCGCGCCGCGTTGCGCGCCTGGCGGATGCAGGCGACGAGCGCGTTCGGGTTCGACTCGTCGAAGGCGAGGTGGTGACGCACGACCTGCGGCGTCGGCGGGCTGGTGGCGTCGCCCGCGCGCAGGCGGCCGGCAAAGCCGGGCTCCATGAGCGGCGCCCAGAAGTCCTCGACCCCCGCCAGCCGCCCGGCGTCAAGCTCGAGGTGCCAGGTGACGTCGATCAGGCGCGAGACCGCGACCGCCCGCTCGACGTACCGGCTCATCCAGAAGAGGTTGTCCGCGACCCGGCAGAGCATCCGGCTCCCTCCCGTGATCGATGCGCGGCCCGCCGGGCAGGCCCGCCGGGCAGGCCTGTCGCCGACCCGGCGGACCTGGCCCGGCGAGCCTATTCGGCGAGCCTATTCGGCGAGCACCCAGGTGTCCTTGCTGCCGCCGCCCTGTGAGGAGTTGACGACGAGCGAACCCCGACGCAGGGCGACGCGGGTCAGGCCACCCGGCGTCACCTTGACCTCGCGCCCGAATAGCACGAACGGGCGCAGGTCGACGTGGCGCCCCTCGAAATGGTCGTCGACCCAGCAGGGCGCGCGCGAGAGCGCGAGCGTCGGCTGGGCGATGTAGCCGCGCGGGTTGTCGAGCACACGTTGGCGGAACTCGGCGCGCTGCTCGCGGGTGGCGTGCGGGCCGATCAGCATGCCGTAGCCGCCGCTCTCGTTGACCGCCTTGACCACCAGTTCGTCGAGGTGGTCGAGGATATAGAGGAGGCCTTCGCGCTCGGTCGGCAGGTAGGTGGGCACGTTGGGCAGGATCGGCTCCTCCCCGAGGTAGTAGCGGATGATGCGCGGCACGTAGGCGTAGACCGCCTTGTCGTCGGCCACGCCGGTGCCGATCGCGTTGGCGAGGCTGACGCGCCCCATGCGGTAGGTCGCCACCAGCCCCGGGATTCCCAGCAGCGAGTCGGGCCGGAAGGTGAGCGGGTCGAGGAAGTCGTCGTCGACGCGGCGGTAGATCACATCCACCCGCTTGCGGCCGCGCGTCGTGCGCATGTAGACCGTCGCATCGTCCACGAAGAGGTCAGAGCCCTCGACCAGCTCGATCCCCATCGCCTTGGCGAGGAAGGCGTGCTCGAAGTAGGCCGAGTTGTAGACGCCGGGGGTGAGCAGGACGACCGTCGGCTCCTCGGCGTGCGGCGGCGCGATCGCGCGCAGCACCTCGAGCAGGTCCTGCGGGTAGCCCTCGACCGGGCGCACGTCGTAGTCGGCGAAGATCTGCGGCCAGATGCGCTTGAGCACGCGCCGGTTCTCGACCACGTAGGAGACGCCGGAGGGGGTCCGCAGGTTGTCCTCGAGCACGTGGAACTCGCCCGACGCGTCGCGCACCAGGTCGCTACCGACGATGTGGGTGTAGACGCCCAGCGGCGGGTCGACGCCCCGAAACTCGCGCCGGTAGCCGCGTGCGCCCAGCGCCAGCTCGGCGGGCACGACGCCGTCTTCGAGGATGCGCTGCTCGTGGTAGACGTCGTGGAGGAAGAGGTTGAGCGCGCGCACCCGCTGCTCGAGGCCGCGCTCGATCCGCCCCCACTCCTGGGCGGTGACGATGCGCGGGATGAGGTCGAACGGAAAGACCTGCTCGAGACCGTGCGGCCCCTGGTTGATTGCGAAGGTGATGCCCCGGACCTGGAAAGAGAGCTCGGCAGCCTGCTGCCGGCGCAGCACGTCCTCCGGTCGGAGCGTGGCGAGCTGGCGGGCGAGGGGCAGGTAGTGCGGGCGCACCACGCCGTCGGCCTCGAACATCTCGTCCCAGAAGGTGCCGCAATCGTAGGTCAGGGTCGTCACGGTCCCCTCAGCCATGCCGCTCCTCCCCGTAACCAGGCCGGGTGCCAATCGAAGCCGAAGACGCGCGGGGTCGCCTGTCCTCGGCCGCGCCCGGGTCCAGGCGCGCCGAGACCACCGGGAGCCAACGCCCGCCGTGGCCGACAGGAGCACCCGGACCTCGGCAGGCTCCGGCGGGCTGGGCCGGCAGCCGGGGTGGCCGGCAAGGCTCAGGCCGCGGAGTGGTCCGCCTCCGGCAGCCGCAGGGGCGGTTCGTCGGCGTACTGGAGCTCTATGATCTCAGCCCGCTTACTGTAGCTCAAGTGGCCACGCACCGGGTGCTCTCTGGGCGCCGTGAAGGAGCCGGAGGTCGGCGTCACGTCGGCGAAATCCCGCCCGACCGCCACGGTGATGTAGCTCAGGCCGGCCCGCCGGTGGTGGGTCGGATCGTAGGCCACGGCCTCGAAGCGGCCGGAGCCGGCGGGCGCCTCGAAGAGCGCCTCGACCCAGGCGTGGGGCGCGCCCTCGCCGAGCAGGTGACCCGAGACGTAGCGGGCGGGCACACCCGCCCGCCGCAAGAGCGCCAGCATGATGTGGGCGTAGTCCTGGCAGACGCCCTTGCCCAGGTGGAGCGCCAGCGCGGCCGGCGTCTGGTAGCCGGTCACGCCAAACTGGTAGGTGATGGCGCGGGCGGTCCAGTCGTGGATGCGTTCGGCCGTGCCGCGCGGGTCGCGGTCCCGACTCAGCTCGCGCGACACCCCGTCGAGTTGCCCGTCGGGCGCCGTCAGCGCCGTCGGCTCCAGGTGGGCCGCGAGGTCCATGGGCTCGTGGACGATCGACACGGCCGGGTCGCCGGCAACCACACGCTCGACCCGGTAGCCGACCGTGAACTCCACCGCCTCCTCGACGCGCGCCACGAAGATACGGTGGACGTGGTTGCCGAAGGGGTCGTGCTCGGGCGCGATGCGGGGACCGGCAGACAAGCGCGCGACCTCCAGCTCGTAGTCGAGCAGCCGCTGATCCCCGTGACGCGGCCGCGGGATCACAACGAGCTGGTGCCGCAGGTCGCTGATCGGCACGGTGTAGGTGTAGGTGTAACGCTGCTGAACGCGGTAGACCGCGCGGCGCACGCGCGGCCAGTCGACCGCGCGGTGGTCGAGCCGCGGCTGGAGGCCGCCCTCCGCGCTCACGACGCTGCCGCCTCGAGGCTGCCGGCCGCACCGGCAAACGAGGCCGGGGTGGACGCGGTGCCGGCCGCGAGCGCCGTGACCTCGTCGGCCCAGACTGTCAGGCGGTTGAGGCGCGCCGCGCCGTAGGAGGTGGTGAGCGCCACGTCGACAGCATCACGCCCGGCGCCGACGGTGATCCGGCCGATGCGCGGCCTGTTGAAGCGCGCGTCGAAAGTGTACCACCGGTTGCCCAGCCAGACGTCGAACCAGGCGTGGAAATCCTGCGGCGCATCGGGCAGCGGCACGCCGATGTCGGGGAGGTACCCGAAGGCGTAGCGCGCGGGGATGTTGAGCGCGCGACAGAAGGCACAGGCGAGCAGCGCGAAGTCGCGGCAGACCGCGACGCGGCGCGTGTAGACGTCGAGGGCGGTGATCGTCGGGCTGCTGCAGCCGGTCTCGTAGCGCACGTTCTCGTGGATCCAGTCGCA
>JBHOQZ010000092.1:0-4151 GCA_042408635.1 Chloroflexota bacterium | reverse complement strand
CGGGGCCACCTGCGTCGATTCGGTCGTCGGGCGGGCGGCTGCCCGCTGCCCTTCCGGTCCGGTCCCCGGCGCGGGCGCAGCCGGCTGCGATCGCCGGCCGCCCGTGATGACCGCCGTCTCGGCTGCCGGGCGGCGGTGGCGACCGGCCGGGATCGGCCGCGCCGGCCGATCGATGGTTGCGCGTGGTGCGGCGGCACCGCGGCCGGAGTGCGCGGAGAGCTCCGCCACCGGGGCCTCCGCCTCCATCCCCGGGAAGGGCTGGACGGCGATGCGCCGGCCGAGCGCGGCGCTGATCTCGCGCCACTTGCGCACGTCGGCGCCGGTCAGCAGCGTCACCGCCCGGCCGGCGCGGCCCATGCGGCCGGTGCGGCCGATGCGGTGGGTGAACAACTCGGGCGACTCGGGCAGGTCGTAGTTGACCACGAGGTCGATCGTCTCGACATCGAGCCCGCGCGCCGCCACGTTGGTCGCCAGCAGGATCGGCAGGCGGCCCGAGCGGAAATCGGCCATGACGCGGTCGCGCGCATTCTGGCTGAGGTTGCCCTGGAGCGCGCCGACGGGATAGCCGAGGCGCTCGAGCTGCTTGCCGAGCTTCTTGACGCCGTGCTAGGTGCGGCCGAAGACGAGCGTGGCGCCCGCCTCGCCGGCCGCGGTGCCGCGCCCGTCGAGGAGGCGCTGGAGCGCCGTGAACTTCTCGGCGTCGGGCACCGCGTAGACGGTCTGCTCGATCGGCGGCGCCTCCTCCGGGCGCGTCTCGACCTGCACCGTCACCGGCTCGCGCAGGTGGCGCGCCGCGATGCCGCCGACCCACTCGGGCAGCGTGGCCGAGAAGAGCGCCGTCTGGCGCGCCGCCGGGGTCCGGCCGAGGATGCGCTCGACGTCGGGCGCGAAGCCGCGGTCGAGCATCTCGTCCGCCTCGTCGAGCACGAGGTAGCGCACCTCGTCCAGCGCGAGCGTGCCGCGGCCGAGGTGGTCGAGCACGCGGCCGGGAGTGCCCACGACGATCTGGGCGCCAGCGCGCAGGGCCGCGATCTGCGGCCCCATGGCCCGGCCACCGTAGATCGGCACGGTGCGCAAGCGCCCCTCCGCCAGCGCCGCCACGACCTCGGCGACCTGCAGGGCCAGCTCGCGCGTCGGCACCAGCACGAGGGCCTGGACGGCGCGGCGGCGCGGGTCGAGCCGCTCGACGAGCGGGATGGCGAAGGCGAGCGTCTTGCCCGAGCCGGTCTTGGCCTGGCCGATCAGGTCGCGCCCGGCCAGCAGCGGCGGGATGGCCCCCGCCTGAATCGGCGTGGGCGCGGTGATCTCCATGCGCGCCAGCGCGGCGAGCGTCGCCGGGCGCAGCGGAAGCTGAGTGAATGAATCCAAGGTGAACGGTTCCTTCCTGGGCGATCCGCGTCGTCGCGGAAATCGCGGCTCGGCCCGGCGCCGCCTGGGGCGGCCGGGGACGTTGTGGCAGGCCGAGCGCAACCAGGGAGGGGGAGCGGCTCCGTGGGCAGCACGCGCGTGATCCCGCGCCCTGCCCCACCACCGTGGCGACCCGGCGGGTGGTGGCGGCTCGGAGGCGGCGCCGCGTGGCTCAACCAGACGACAACCTTATCTATATATCACGTACCTGGCGGAAAGCCAAGCCCGGCAAACTCCCCGGTCAACGCCAGGCTAGCCGGCGATCGGTCTCAGCTCGATGTGGATCGTCTTGTAGCCGCGCAGCCGATGGTACAGGGGAACGAGCAGACCCTGCAGGATCGGGTGCTTGCGGGCGAGCAGTCGACCGGCGTGCGTCGACTCGGCGCCGTCGAGCACCCGGGCGCGAGCGCGCAGCGCGGGGCCGGTCGGCTTGCCGCCGAACGTCGACGGCGCGATCTCCGCCTCCGGGTTCCGCCGGATCCGCTTCAGCTTCCCGGCGCCGCCGTAGGTGCGGATGAAGGCGCGATCGCCATCGACCGCGATGTTCACCGGGGTGCCAACCGGCGTGCCGTCGCGGCGGTAGGTGGTGAGGAGAACGGTCCGTTGCGCAACGAAGGGTTCCAGAGGCGGTACGGTACCGGACATTCGGTCACTCATGACAGCCGGGTTTCGGTCACGACGCATGACGGTCATGACGATCACCACTGTACCGACCTTTCGGGGTTATGCCAAAGCGGCTCTGGCGCGAGAGACGGCGCGGCCCCGACGCTCGGAGCGTCGGGGCCGCGCCGTGCTGTGGCCGTTGGGCGCACCGCGTTGGGCGGCGCGCGGCGGCTAGCGGATGTAGCCGATCAGGTCGATCACGACGTCGCGCGGGCTGTCGGCCTCGAGGTAGATGCCGACGGTGCCGTCGCCCGGCACCAGGTTCGCCCAGAAGGCGGCCGCCGCCGGCGTGACCGGGTTGGCCGTCGAGGTGTTGGGCCGGGCGTTGGGCGCGTCGCCGGGCAGGAGCGTGACGAAGCCGCCACTGACCGGCCCGACCAGCATCACGTTCGCCACCACCGCCTTGGCATCGGTCGGCACCTGCACGCCGCCGAACGTCTGCCCCGCCACCTTGAAGCGCTGGACCGTGCGCGGGGTAATCGGCCCGGCCGTGATCGGCGCGCCGGTCGCGGTGAAGCCGATCGGGCCGCCGGCCGTGCCGCGCGTGTCGAGCACGCGCAGCGGCGTCAGCAGCGACACCACCCCCGGATCGGGGTTGGACGGGGAGAAGTAGCCGATGACGTCGATGGCGACGTGGCTGCCGTTCTTCGAGAACACCCCGATGGTGCCCCCGCCCGCGCTGCCCACCGCCGGCATGCCGACGAGCAGGCTGTTGAACGCGATCGGCGTCACCGGGTTCAGGTTCGAGGCGAACGGCCGTGTGCCGTCGCCCGGGAAGACGGTGATGAAGCCCCCGCTGGCCGCGTCCTGCACGTTGGTGATGTGGGCAAGCAGGCCCGTGGCATCGGGCGGGATGGTGACACCCGAGAAGGTCTGCCCGCCGACCTTGAAGAAGCGGGGCGTGTCGGCCTGGAGCGGCGTCGGGCTGATCGGCGTGCCGTCGGGGTTGAAGCCGATCGTCGTGATCTGCTGCACCGGGTCGTTCGGGCGCGTATCGACCACGCGCACCGGCGGGATGAAGCGCAGGTTCCCCGCCGACACCGGCGCTGTCAGGCTGTAGTAGCCGACCACGTCGAGGACGACGTGGACGCGGTCGGTCGTGACGACGCGCAGCGTCCCCCGGTTCGGTCCGGAGATGGGCAGGCTGGTCGCCCAGAGGTTGAACGAGATCGGGATGCCGGGGTTGAGCGGCACGGTCAGGGCGTTGGGTGGGCTCGCCACATCGCCCGCGAGGACCGTCACCGCGTTGCGGCCCGGCTGCGGATTCTGCAGCGGACCGTCCGGCACGATCGTGACGTTGACCAGCACGCCGGTCGTGTCGGTCGGGATCGTCGTGCCGGCAAAGGTCTGCCCGGCCACCAGGTACTGGCCGATCTCGCCGGGGTTCAGCGGCCCCGGCAGGACCGGCGAGCCGTCGGGCCGGACGCCGATCGTCACGATCTGCTGGACCGGGTCGTTCGGCCGGGTGTCGAGCACGCGCACCGGATTGATGAAGCGCAGGCTCCCCTGCGGAACGCCCGGCGTGGGCGCCGCCGCCGTGACGGTGACCTGCGCGCCGACGGTGCTCCCAGGCGGCCCCGATGCGCCGCTCGGGTCGACCAGGTCGAGCGGATAGGTGCCGTCGCTGCTGAGCGCGATCGGGCTCATGCCGGGCGCGATCGCCCGGTAGGTAACGCGGGCGAGCGTGCCGTTGCCGCTGGCGCCCGGCTGGCTGCCGAAGCTGTAGCCGGCCACGGTGATGCGCCCGACGGCGTTGTCAACGAGCGGCGACTGCGGCGGCATCAGCGCCGTCCGGCCAGTGCTGCCGAGGAAGCTGCCGAGGGTGGCGCTCTGGGCGACGACGATGGCGGGGTTGAAGGTCAGGGTGAACTCGAAGCCGCCGAGGTTGGTGGCGCTGGTGGCCACCACGTCGACGGCGAACGTCTGGAACGCGGCCACCGTCTGCGTCGCCGGCAACACCGAGATCGTCTCGCCCGCGCTGAGCGGGCGCGGCGCGACCGCGGCGGGCTGGGGTGGCGCGGTGCGGCCGGCGCCGCCGTCGACGTCGCTCCGCCAGGGCGGCACCGGCGCCCCGAGCGTGG
>JBHOQZ010000820.1:0-3661 GCA_042408635.1 Chloroflexota bacterium | reverse complement strand
CGGCCCGCCCGGCCGCGCCGGCGCCGGCGGCCGCCCCGGCCGAGGGCGACGACGGCGGCGAGCCCGCCGGCCCCTGTACGCTCGTCATCTTCGGCGCCTCGGGTGATCTGACCAAGCGCAAGCTGCTGCCGGCGCTCCTCAATCTGGGCGAGGCCGGATTGCTGCCCCACGACTTCGCCATTGTCGGGGTGGCGCGGCGTGGCCTCACCCACGAGGTGTTCCGCCAGCAGCTCAACTCCGAGATCGGCTCGTTTGCGACCGGGCCGATCGATCAGGGGGTCTGGCAGGACCTGCTGGGCCGCATCTACTACCTCTCGGGCAACTTCGACGACGCCGGGACATTCCGCCGCCTGCACGACCTGCTGGGTGAGGTCGACGAGCAGCACAACACGCGTGGCAACCACCTCTACTACATGGCGACCAGCCCCGAGTACTTCGCCGAGGTGGTCGACCAGCTCGGGGCGGTCGGCATGACGCGCGAGACGAACGGGCAATGGCGGCGCGTCGTCGTCGAGAAGCCGTTCGGCCGCGACTACGACTCGGCACGCACCCTCAACGCCCAGCTCCTCAAGACGCTGCAGGAGCACCAGATCTACCGGATCGACCACTACCTGGGCAAGGAGACGGTCCAGAACATCATGGTCTTCCGGTTCGCCAACGGCATCTTCGAGCCGATCTGGAACCGCAACTACATCGACCACGTCCAGATCACGGTCGGTGAGACGGTGGGCGTCGAGACGCGGGGCGGCTACTACGACACCGCCGGCGCGCTGCGCGACATGGTGCCCAACCACATCTTCCAGCTCATCACGCTCACCGCCATGGAGCCGCCCGTCTCCTTCGAGGCCGACGCGGTCCGCAGCAAGCAGGTCGAGATCATCAACGCCATGAAGCCGCTGTCGCCCGAAAACGTGCTCGAGGTGGCGGTGCGCGGGCAGTACGGACCGGGCACGGTCGACGGCAAGCCGGTGCCCGGCTACCGCGAGGAGGAGGGCGTCTCGCCGACCTCCGCGACCGAGACCTATGTGGCGATGAAGCTCCAGATCGACAACTGGCGCTGGGCGGGCGTGCCGTTCTACCTGCGGACCGGCAAGCGGCTGCCGACGCGCGCCACCGAGATCGCGATAGGGTTCAAGCGCGCCCCGCACATGCTGTTCCGCAAGACGCCGGTCGAGCGGCTGCATTCGAACCTGCTTGTGCTCCACATCCAGCCCGGCGAGGGGATCTCGCTGCGGTTCGAGGCGAAGCGGCCGGGGCCGATCGTCCGCCTCAGCCCGGTCGACATGGATTTCGCCTACCAGAACTACTTCGGCGGCAGCCCGGAGACCGGCTACGAGCGGCTGCTCTACGACGCGATGGTGGGCGACGCCACGCTGTTCCAACGGGCAGACCAGGTCGAGGCCGCCTGGGGCGTAGTCGAGCCGGTGCTCGACGTCTGGCACGCGCTGCCGCCCCGCTCGTTCCCCAACTACGCGGCCGGCACCTGGGGGCCGCCCGAGGCCGACAACCTTCTCCTGAAGGACGGCCGCCGCTGGCGCACGCCCGGCCAATGATCCTCGCGGGCGACATCGGCGGCACGCACACCCGGCTGGCCCTGTTCGAGGGCGACCGGCCGCTGGCGGAGCAGACCTACGCCAGCGGCGGTGCCGCCGGCCTGCTCGACCTCGTCGCGGCGTTCCGCGCCGCGCACCCGGGCGCGGTCGCGGCGGCGGCCTTCGGCGTGGCCGGCCCGGTGGTAGCCGGTCGGGTGCAGGCGACCAACTTGCCCTGGGTCGTCGACCGGTCCGAGCTGGCGCGGGCCCTGGGCACCGAGCGCGTGGCGCTCGTAAACGATCTCGAGGCGAACGGCTACGGCATCGCGGCGCTGGCGCCCGCGGACTTCGCGGTTCTGAACGCCGGCGCGCCGGCCGCCTCCGGTCACGCGGCCGTCATCTCGGCCGGCACCGGGCTGGGCGAGGCCGGTCTATTCTGGGATGGCGCCCGCCACAGGCCGTTCGCGAGCGAGGGCGGCCACGCCGACTTCGCGCCGCGCGACGAGGTCGACCTCGACCTCTGGCGGTTCCTGGCGCGCGAGCACGGCCACGTGAGCTGGGAGCGCGTGCTCTCCGGCCCCGGCCTCGTCAACATCTACCGCTGCCTGCGCGAGATGGGCCGGGCGGAGGAGCCGCCCGATCTGGCGGCGCGGCTGGCCGACGCTGACCCGGCGGCGGTGATCGCGGAGGCGGCGCTCGCCGGGTCGCCGCCGATCTGCGTCGCGGCGCTCGACCGCTTCGTCGGCTACTACGGCGCGGAAGCCGGCAACCTCGCGCTCAAGCTGATGGCGACTGGCGGCGTCTACCTCGGTGGGGGGATCGCGCCCCGCATTCTGCCGAAGCTGCGCGGGCCGGCCTTCACGGGCGCCTTCGCTGGCAAGGGACGCTTGCGCCCCGTGCTCGAGGCGATACCGCTGCGCGTCATCCTCAACGACCGCTGCGCCCTGCTCGGTGCCGCCCGCCTTGCCACCGAGCTGCTGAGCCATTCAGCGTGAGCACGGGCGCGGGGAGAGCGGCCCGCCTGTCGGTGGCCGCTCGAAAGGCTGTATGATGTGGTCCACGCGTCAGGACGGTGGGGAGGCAAGGAGAGGGATGGAGATCCTGGGCATCGACATCGGCGGCACCGGCATCAAGGGCGCCCCGGTCGCCGTCGAGCGCGGCACGTTGATCGCCGACCGCTACCGGATTCCGACGCCCCAACCGGCGACGCCGAAGGCCGTGGCGAAGGTCGTCGCCGAAATCGCGCGCCACTTCTCGTGGAGCGGGCCGATCGGCTGCACTTTCCCGGCCGTGGTGAAGGACGGCGTCGTGCGCTCGGCCGCCAACGTCGACCGATCGTGGATCGGAACCGACGGCCGCGCGCTGTTCACGGCCGCGACCGGTGGCATGCCGGTGACGCTGCTCAACGACGCCGATGCCGCCGGGATCGCCGAGATGCGCTTCGGGGCCGGGGCGGGTCACCAGGGCGTGGTGCTCATGATCACGCTGGGCACCGGGATCGGCAGCGCGCTCTTCTACCGCGGCGTGCTCGTGCCCAACTCCGAGCTCGGCCACATCGAGGTGCGCGGCAAGGACGCCGAGCTGCGGGCCTCCGACCGCGTCCGCGTCGAGAAGGATATGGGCTGGAAGCGCTGGGCGCAGCGCGTCGACGAGTACCTGGGGCGCCTCGACGCGCTGTTCTCGCCGGACCTGTTCATCGTCGGCGGCGGTGTGAGCAAGGAGAGCGAGCGGTTCCTGCCGCGCCTCACGCTCAAGACCCCGGTCGTACCTGCCCGCCTCCTCAACGACGCCGGCATCGTCGGCGCCGCGCTGGCCGCTGCCGAGGCGACGGCCCACCTGACGGGCCGGCGCGACGGGGACGGACCGCTACCCGCGGCTGCTCCCGCCCCGGCGGTGCCGTCAGGCACGCCGTCGCTCACGCTCTAGCGACATGGCCGACGAGGGGAGCGGCGCCGCCGCACCGCGCGAACCGGCGAACCCTCTCGCCGTGCCGCTGCCCACCTTCGCGCGGGCGGGCGGCGCGGGCGAGATCGACCCGGAGCGGCAGCGCCTCCTCGAACAGCGCGAAGGGCTGGCGGCCTGGGACCGCTGGGGCCCCTACCTCGCTTGCCGCGCCTGGGGCACCGTGC
>JBHOQZ010000819.1:0-2691 GCA_042408635.1 Chloroflexota bacterium | reverse complement strand
GCACGGTGCCGGCAGGCGCCGAGGGTGTGGCCGGCGCCGGGGCGGCAGCAGCAACCGCGGCCGCGGTGGCGGTGGCGGCCGCATCGGCCGGCGCCGCGGTGGGGGCCGGCGACGAGTAGGCCACGGTGCTGGCGGCGTTGGCGTCCGGCTTGGCGGCACCGTTGGCGCTCGGCGCAGGCTTGGGGTCGATGAGGTCGTTGACGTTGAATTCGCGCTGGAACTCGGCCGTGAGCTCCTGGGTGGTGCGGCGGAACTCGCGGATGGCGCGGCCGATCGAGCCGGCGATCTCGGGGAGCTTGCCGGGACCGAAAACGATGAGCGCAACCACCAGCACGAGCAACAGCTCGCCGGGGCCGGCGCCGAACAAATTCATGGCCAGGTGCCTCCTTTCTGCTGCCCGCCATGGTAGCCACGCGCTCATCCCGGTGTCAAGGAAAGGGCAAAATGCAAGGCCAGGGTGGGCAGGACACCCTGGCCTTAGCATATGGGGGAGTTGTCAGCATTGCGTCGGGACCTCGCCCAATGTTGCGCGCTGCGAAGTCCCGACGAGATCGCCGAAGCGATTGCGGGCCGGAGTATAGGGCAGCCGAAACCAAGATTGCATCAACATCCCCGCTGCCGGTATCAAAGAAACGTCAATGATTTACGGCAGCGCGGCGAGTCCCGCTGCCCCGTCTCGCGGCTGCCGACACGCCGATGGCTTCAACGGGAACGGGGACGGAGCGCGACTCGTGGCGCGCCGCCCCCGTTCAGGGTCGCCCGGTCGATCCGGGGCCGCCACGCCGCATTGGCGTGGGGGCGCTCCCGGGCTGCCGGCCGACCGAATCGATTGGCCAGGGTGCTAGCTCTGCGACGCCTGGACGAGCATCTGGCTGAGGCGCTGCGACATCGCGATGGCTTCGTTCCACGGCCGCTGCCAGACGTTTCGGCCGAAGATGAGCCCGGTGGCACCGGCGCGGATCGACTCGGCGGCCTTGGCGACGAGCTCGTCGTCTGAGACGCGCTCGCCACCCGAGATCAGCACCAGCGCGCGGCCCGCCGAGCCGATCACCTGGCGCACCGCCTCGTCGAGGTTCCACTCGGTGGTGTTGTAGGGCTTGGGCGACTTGGCGTCGTTGGTCGGGTCGATCTTGGGCACGTTGATCTTGATAACGTCGGCGCCCAGCTCGAGGGCGGTGCGGGCGGCGTAGTCGATGGCGTAGACACTGTCGCGTCCGCCCTTTGCCTGGATCGCCTCGCCGCGGGGATAGGCCCAGACGATCAGCGGCATGCCGTAGCGGTCGCAGTCTTGCCGGACCTGCATGAGCTGGTGGAAGTCTTGCACCTGCGCCGGCGAGCCCACATAGAGCGTGTAGCCGACGGCGTCCGCGCCGAGCCGGACGGCGTCCTCGACGCTGGACTGGCAGGGCGAGAGCGCCTGCGCGTCGGAGGGGATGTCAGTCTTACCATTGAGCTTGAGGACGAGGGGCAGGCGGCCGGCGTACTTCGGCCAGTAGCGCGCGGCGATGCCGTACTGGAAGACGACGCCGGTGAAACCACCCTCGATCGCCACGCGGCAGATGTAGTCGGGATCAGCCGACTGGGGGTTCGGGAAGAAATCGCGCGGGCCGTGCTCGAGGCCCTGGTCGTAGGGCAGGAACATTATGCTGCCGTGGCCGGGGCCGTACTGGTAGAGCAGCCGGTGCAGCCGGGCATACTTGCCGGGGCTGAGGTTCATGTCCTCCAACTTCGGCCGGGTGACCGGACGCGTCTCGATCGCCATGCGCGGATCCCTCCTTCTTGCGCTTGCGGGTCAAGCGACCTACTCCCATGCAAACGATACCATGTCCGGGACGTCGGCGGCCCGCCCGGCCGGCTGCGCGCCCGCCGAGGGCGCGGGTGAGCCGCCTCCGAGCCCCGATGGTAGACTGGCGAGCGGGCCTGTCCGGCCGTGCCGGCCCGGCCGAGCCCGACCCGACCTCCCCGGCGGGGCGGCCCGGCCCGGTAGGTCCCAGCGGGTGCGGCAACCGCGCGCAACTTCAAGCCCGCCCGCCCGCGTCCCATCAGCAGAGGACCGAACCGCACGATGAACGACCGCAGCGCGCCGCGCGCCGAGGCCACCGCGCCGATCCCGTTCGGCGACACGGTGACGATCCTCTTCAGCGACATCCGCGGCTTCACCGAGTACACCGACGAGCACGGGGACGAGGCCGCCTACCGCATGCTCACGCACCACAACAACCTCGTGCGCGAGCAGTTCGAGTTCTACGGCGGCCACATCGTCAAGAGCCAGGGCGACAGCTTCATGGTCACCTTCGGCGGGGCCCGCGCCGCTATCACCTGCGCCGCGGCGATCCAGCGGGCGCTCGACCGCCACAACCGCGGCCGCGCCGGCTCCGTCATCCACGTCGGCATCGGCATCACCCTCGGCGAGCCGGTGCGCGACTCGGGCGACTTCTTCGGCAGCACGGTCAACCTCGCCTCGCGCCTCTGCGCGGCGGCCGGCCCCGGCCAGATCCTGGTCTCGGAGGCGGTCCACCTCGTGGCGGGCAAGCTGGAGGGCCTACCCCGGCTCGACCGCGGCCTGCTCGCGCTCAAGGGGTTCCGCGAGCCCCAGCGGACCTACGAGGTCGACTGGTGGTCGAGCGTCGGCGCGCGGCGGCCGGCGCCGCTCCTCCCCGCGCCCGAGGCGCCTGCCGGGCGGCCGGGCCG
>JBHOQZ010000818.1:0-7190 GCA_042408635.1 Chloroflexota bacterium | reverse complement strand
CCTGCGCCGCGACGTGAAGAGCCTCGGCACCGGCGAGCCGAGCGGCGCCTGCGTCAGCGGCGTGGGCGAGGGGGAGGGCGCGGCCGCGGCCGGCACGGGCGAGGTCGCGGGTACGGCGGCGGTACCGGGAGCCGGGGACGCGGCCGTCGAGCCGGCGGGCGCCGGGGTGTTGAGCGGGTTGGCGCCGGGGTTCTGCGGCGGCGTCTGGCCGGGGGTGGCGGGCGGCGACTGGAAGGCGCCGCAGCCCGAGAGGACCAGGGCGGCGGCGGTGATGAGCAGGCAGAGGCTGGCGAGCGTCGCGTGGGCGCGGCGGCGCATGGGCTTCGAAACCTCCTCCAATCAGGGTGAACTGCGGAGTGTGGACGTGCCCTTGACACGCCTGCGGGCGGCACGTAGTGTGAAGCATAGCAAATCAGTGAGCAGGCAGTCACCCTCATCGGAGCCGCGTGGAGGTGCGACCGATGGCGATGCTACGCGGATCGTTCCCGCCGCTGGTGACCCCGTTTCGCAACGGCCGCATCGACGACGCGGCGCTCGTGCGGCTGATCGAATTTCAGATCGAGAACGGCAGCCACGGCATCGGCGTGACCGGCACCACCGGCGAGCCGACCTCGCTCTCACCGGAAGAGCGCGAGTGGGTGATCGAGCTAGCGGTGAAGACCGCCCGCGGACGCGTTCCCGTGCTGGCCGGCACCGGCTCGACCAACCACGCCGAGACGCTGCGCTTCACCGCCTTCGCCGAGAAGGTCGGCGCGTCGGCGGTGCTGGTGATCGCGCCCGCCCTCGTGCGCCCGTCGCAGGAGGGGCTCTACCGCCACTTCCGCGCCGTGGCCGAGAGCACGCGCCTGCCGGTGATCCTCTACAACATCCCCGGTCGCGCCGCGATCAACATCGACCCCAACACCATCGCCCGGCTGGCGCGCGACTGCCGCAACATCATCGGGGTCAAGGAGGCGAACACCAACTTCGCCCAGGTCTCCGAGGTGATCGCGCGCTGCGGTCCGGAGTTCAACGTCTACTCGGGCATCGAGGCGCTCTGCTACCCGATGCTGGCGCTCGGCGGCGCCGGCCACGTCTCGGCCACCGGCAACGTCATGCCGCGCGAGGTGGCCGAACTCTACAACCTCTGCGCCGCCGGCAAGTGGGAGCAGGCGCGCGATCTCCATTACCGCCTGCTCGAGCTCAACGACATCCTGTTCATCGAGACGAACCCCGGCCCGGTCAAGACCGCGCTCGGCCTGATGGGCATGATCGAGCCGGAGCTGAGGCTGCCGCTCGCGCCGATGGCGCCGGAGAACGAGCGCAAGCTGCGCGACGTCCTCGTCCGCTACGGCCTGATCTCGGCCGACACGCAGGTCGCGCGCGAGCCCGTCCGCGCCGACGACTGAGGCCGACACCGGGCCGCGGCGCGGCGCGTCCCGGCCCGGTCGAGGCGGGTTGCCGGCCCCGGCGGCCACGCGACGTCCCGCCGGGGCCTCGACTTTCCAGTCCGGAGCCTCAGGCTCCGGGGAGCGTTGCGGGAGGTGGGACCGGTGCGCAGGGCGCGATTCTTCATGCACGGGCGCATCCACAGCGGCACGGTCGTGGAGGAGGCGCAGCTCCTCGACGAGGCCGGTCGGCGCGTCGACATGCGCGAGGTGGTCTGGCTGCCCCCGGTCGACCCGCCCAAGGCGATCGGGCTGGCGCTGAACTTCGCCGACCACGCGGGCGAGCTCCAGCTCGCCACGCCTGAGGCGCCGGCGCTCTTCTTCAAGCCGAAAACGTCGTTCGTCGGCCACGGCCAGCCGATCGTCGCGCCGCGCGGCATCGAGTACATGCACTACGAGGCGGAGCTGGTCGCGGTGCTGGGCCGGGGCGGGCGGAAGATCAGGGCCGGCAGCGCCATGGAGCACGTGCGCGGCTACACGATCGGCAACGACTTCACCATCCGCGACTTCGTCGGCAACTACTTCCGGCCGCCGGTCAAGGCCAAGGGCATGGACACCTTCGGGCCGCTCGGGCCGTGGGTGGTCGAGGGCGAGATCGACGACCCGAACCACCTCGATCTGCGCACCTTCGTCAACGGGGAGCTGCGCCAGCGCGGCAACACCGAGCTGTGGGTCCACAAGCTCGAGAGCATCATCGAGTACGTCAGCGACTTCATGACGCTCGAGGAGAACGACCTGATCTGGACCGGCACGCCCAAGGGGATCTCGCACGTCTACCCCGGCGACACGATCCGCATCGAGATTGACCGCGTGGGCGCGCTCGAGAACCCGGTCGTTGAGGAGCCGGCCTGACCGGCACCGCCGGCACTTTGCGCCGCGCGCGGTGTTGCGCTTGAATTGAGGGGTGGAACAGGCTCGGCAGAAGGGGGCGAGGTGAGAGGCGATGGGTGCCAGGACGGGACAGGAGTACCTCGAGCGGCTGCGCAGCCAGCGGCCGGAGGTCTACATCCAGGGTGAGCGCATCGAGGACGTGACGACGCACCCCGCGACCCGCCAGGGCGCGCGCTCGATGGCCCACCTCTACGACATGCAGCACGACCCCGCGCTCAAGGCCGAGATGACCTATCCGTCCCCGACCTCGGGTGAGCCGGTCGGCATGTCGTTCCTGACCCCGCGCACCAAGGAGGACCTGGCGAAGCGCCACCGCATGATGCGGCACTGGGCCGAGTGGCACCACGGCTACATGGGCCGCACGCCCGACTACCTCAACAGCTCGCTGATGGCGATGGCGGCGGCGGCCGACTTCTTCGCCGGCAACGATCCGCGCTTCGGCGAGAACATCCGCCGCTACTACGAGTACGTGCGCGAGAACGACCTCTGCCTCACCCACACGCTCATCAACCCCCAGGCGAACCGGGGCGCGGGCGTGGCGCAGCAGCCCGACCCGTATCTGCCGGCCGGCGTGCTGGCCGAGACGGATTCGGGGATCGTGATCCGGGGCTGCCGCCTGCTCGCGACCCTCGCCCCCCTCTCGGACGAGCTGATGGTCTTCCCCTCGACCGTGCTCCGCTCCGGCGGGGAGGGGGCGGACAAGTACGCCTTCGCCTTCGCGATCCCCTGCGCCACGCCCGGCCTCAAGTTTATCTGCCGCGAGAGCTTCGACCTCGGCCGCTCGCACTTCGACCACCCGCTCGGCAGCCGCTTCGAGGAGATGGACGCGGTCGTCGTCTTCGACGACGTGCACGTGCCCTGGGAGCGCGTCTTCCTCTACCGGGACGTCGAGCGCTGCAACGCCGCCTACGGCGCCACGAACGCCGTCGTCCACATGGCGCACCAGGTGCTGATCAAGAACGTGGCGAAGGCGGAGTTCCTGCTCGGGCTCGTCTGCCTGATGATCGACACGATCGCCATCGAGCAGTTCCAGCACGTGCAGGAGAAGGCGGCCGAGATCATCACCTACCTCGAGACGATGCGCGCCTGCCTGCGCGCCGCCGAGGCCGACGCGACGCTCGACCAGTGGGGCGTGATGACCCCGGCGCGACCGCCGGTGGACGTGGCGCGCAACATGTTCCCGAAGATGTACCCGCGCATGGTCGAGATCGTCCAGCAGCTCGGCGCAAGCGGCTTGATGGCCGCCCCGACCGAGGCCGATTTCCAGAACCCGGCGATCAGCGCCGAAGTCCACAAGTTCTTCCAGGCCGCGCGCGCCAACTCGCTCGAGCGCGTCAAACTCTTCCGCCTCGCCTGGGACGTCGCCTGCAGCAGCTTCGGCGCCCGCCAGGTGCTCTACGAGCGCTTCTTCTTCGGCGACCCCGTCCGCATGGCGGGCGCGCTCTACAGCACCTACCCGAAGGAGGCGGCGATGGCGCGCGTGCGCGAGTTTCTCGACCGCGACTTCGACCCGGCCCGGTTCCAGCCGCCCGCCGACGCCGCCCGTCCCGCCACCGTCCCCGCCGACAACTAGCGACGGAAATCCGCCCCGGTTCTGCTAACCTGCGCGGACCGGCCGGGCCGACCCGGTGCGGGCTAGCAGAACCGGGCGACGGGGCGGCCGCACGACGTCGCGCGCCGCGAATTGGGCGAGGAGGAGAGACGATGGCGGTTCGCCTGCCGATCCTGGACAGCGGGACGCTGCATGCGCGCATCGAGGCGATCACGGCAAAGCATGGCGCACCGCCCTGGTCGGAGCCGATCGTGCTCACCGAGGACATGCAGGCGTTCCTGATCTGCCAGGCGCCCGGCCACCCGAACGACACGCACTACCACATGCACGACGAGTGGTGGCTCGTGCTCCAGGGCGAGATCGACTGGTACTTCGAGGGTGCCGCCGAGCCGGTGCGGGCGAAGGCGGGCGATGTCGTCTTCGGGCCGAAGCTGCGCTGGCACCACATCGAGCCGGTCGGCGACGTCACCACCATCCGGCTCGGCATCAACGTCCGCGGCGAGTACCACCGCTACGACCGCCCCGGCTGCAAGCCCCTGCCGTAGCCGCTGAGCGAGTTCGGCCCCCTTGCCCCCGATCCTGGGGGAAGCGGCAGGGATGGTAGGACCCGAGACACGCCTTCGTGCGGCGCCCAGAGCCGTTGCGGGCTGACCAGAGGGCGGGGTGATGAGGTAGCCGAGGCCGCGCCAGGTCGGCCCGGTCGCACGCTCCCCACCCACTCGCACCGCCATGCCGGTCGCTCCCCCGGGCTTGGGGGACAGCCGCACGGTTAGCAGTATTCTTCCATGCCCATCCGCCTTAACGGTCGATTCCACCGGGCTTGGGGGACAGGGGGTCCATCCTCACCGCCCGAGGCTGAGGAACGGCCAGACCTCGCTGATCTCGCGGGCGGCGGCGCGCGTCAGCTCGATCACGCGCGCGTCGCGGTAGATCGGCCGGTGGGCGGGGGCGACGACGCTGATCGCGCCGATCACCTGGCCCGCGCCGCCGTGGGCATGCACCGCCGCGGCGACCGCGACCACGTCCCGCCCCGACTCCTCAACGTTGATGGCATACCCCTGCTCGCGCACGATCTCCAGCTCGGCCAGGAAGCGGTCGAGATCGGTGATCGTGTGCTCGGTCAGGCGCGGCATGCCGCGCTCGGCGAGGAGGCGCCGCACCTCAACCTCGGGCAGCGTCGCCAGCCAGACCTTGCCGGTCGCCGTAGCGTGGGGGTGCTGTTCCTCCCCGAGGTAGTCGACGACCTTGACGCGCCGGGGGCTGTCGGCCTTGAGCACGAGCACGAGGCGGCCGCGATCGAGCCAGTTGAGCTCGGCCAGCTCGCCGGTATCGTGGGCGAGACGGCGCAGGATCGGCAGCAGCACGTCGTAGACGTCGACCACGCGCAGGTGGCTGAAGGCGAGGCCGAGCATGCGCGTGGTCAGGCGGTAGTGCTGGGTCAGGTCGTCCTTGGCGACGTAGCCCAGCGCGGCCAGGCTGGCCAGGATGCGGTGCACCAACCCCTTATTGATCCCGAGCCGGGCGCTCAGGTCGGTGATCGTCAGCCCATGCGGCGATTCGGTCAGTGCCTCGAAGATGAGCATGGCGCGCTCGACCGCGCTGACGCCCGGCGCCCCGTTCCACGCCACTTCCCGACGCTTGCCGCTTCCGCGCTCCACCAGCCCTCCTTCGCCGAACGCTACGGGGCCGCGCCCCGTGGCGGCTTGACAGCACGATCGCCCGCTCCTATTATAGGCGCGCTTCGAGAGTAACGGCGTTACCTGAGAGCGCACAGAGGTGGCCGTGCGGCGGCGACGGCGGAGGAGAGGATTATGACGGCACCCACCGAGACGACGTCGATCCGGGCGACCCTGCCCCGGACCGGCCGACCGAAGGACGAGCTCCTGCGCGAGCTCGAGGCCGCCAAGGCGCATGACATCGACTTCAAGCACGGTCGCGTGGCGGGCATGGTGTACCTCGCGCCCGACGACGTCTACCAGGTCCAGCGCGAGGCGTACATGGCCTACTTCTCGGAGAACGCGCTCTCGGCCAAGGCGTTCCCGAGCCTGGGCCGGATGGAGAGCGAGATCGTCGAGATGGCGGGCTCGCTGATGCACAGCCCGGACCCGGCGGGCAGTGTCACCTCGGGCGGCTCGGAGAGCATCTTCATGGGCGTGAAGATCGCCCGCGAGCGGGCGCGCGCGCTCCAGCCGCACATCACCGAACCTGAGATCGTAATGCCCTTCACGGCCCACGCCGCCTTCACCAAGTCGGCCTACCTGCTCGGGCTCAAGTCGATCCGGGTACCGGTCGGGCCCGACTACCGCGTACGGATCGAGGCCATGCGCGCGGCGATCACCGATAACACCGTGCTGATCGTCGGCTCGGCGCCCAGCTACCCGTTCGGCATGATCGACCCGATCCCGGAGCTGGCCGCACTGGCGGTCGAGCACAATATCAGTTGCCACGTCGACGCCTGCGTCGGCGGCTTCTTCCTGCCCTGGCTCGAGCGGCTGGGGCGCGAGCTGCCAGCCTGGGACTTCCGCTCGCCGGGGGTCACCACGATCTCGGCCGACCTGCACAAGTTCGGCTACACGGCCAAGGCGGCCTCGCTCATTCTCTCGCGCGACCAAGAGGTCTTCGAGTACCAGCCGTACACCTTTGGCGACTGGCCGTCTGGTATCTATCGCACGCCGAACGTGACGGGCACCCGGCCGGGCGGCCCGATCGCGGCGGCCTGGGCGGTGCTCAACTACCTCGGGGAGGAGGGCTACCTGCGGCTGACGCGCGAGACGGTGGGGTTCGTCGAGCGGCTCTGGGCAGGGATCAACGCCACGCCGGGGCTGCGCGTGCGCGGGGAGCCGGTGATGCCGTGCTTCGCCTACGAACCAGCCGACCCCGATCTGGACATCTACGCGGTGGCGGACGGCCTGGAGGCCCGCGGCTGGTGGGTCTATCGCGAAAGGCAGCCGAAGGGCATCCACCTGATGCTCTCGTGGGGCCATGGCGCCTACGTCGACCGCTACCTGGCCGACCTGCGCGAGGTCGTCGAGCAGGTGCGGCGCGAGGGTAGGGCTGGCACGGCGAAGGCGGCAAGCTACAATTAGCGGGCGAGCTGATGGCACGGCAGGGACACCCCGCGGAGGAGTAGAAGGACCATGTCCGAGGCACAGGAGCGCAAAGCGTACCTCGACGAGCTGTTTCAGGCAGCGATGCGCGGCACGATCTCGCGGCGCGAGCTGCTGACGCGGGCGGTCGCCCGTGGGGTGGCCGCGCCGGTGGCGGCGGCGCTGCTCAGCGCCCACGGCCGGGCCGAGGCCGCGATCCGGCCGGTCGAGCCG
>JBHOQZ010000814.1:0-2437 GCA_042408635.1 Chloroflexota bacterium | reverse complement strand
CGCCGCCGGTCGAGGGCGCGCAGAAGACGTCGGCGCTGCGGAAGTAGCGTGCCTTGTCCTCTTCGGTCGCCCAGCCGAGGAAATGGACGTCGGTGAGGCCGCGCTTGGCGACCCGCGCCTCGTACTCGGCGCGCGTGTCGGCGTCGTAGGCACCCACCACGAGCAGGCGCGCGTCGGGCACCGCCGCCTTGATCTGGGGAAACGCCTTGAGCAGATAGTCGAACCCTTTGCGCTTCTCGAGCCGGCCCAGGAAGAACACGTTGCGCCGGCCGTCGCGCAGGTGGGGAAACGGCTCGGCACCCGCGAAGCGGTCGACGTTGATCCCGTTCGGGATGATCGCGTACTTGCCTGGCAGGAAGCGCGAGACGAAGGCATAGGCCGCCTGCGAGACCGCGATCCGCCCGTCGAGCCGGGCGAACCAACGCTTCAGGATCGGCTTACCGTAGAAGTAGCCGAGCCCGGTGCCGCTGAAGGCGTGGAAGGTGCCGATATTGATGCTGTTCGAGTGGCGCAGCACCGTGATCGGCAGCGCCGGCATCAGCGGCTCGTGCAGGTGGACGACGTCGAACGCCTCGTGCTCGAGCACGCGCTTGACGCGACCGGAGAGGCGCAGCGACACTGTGATGCGCGCCACCGATCCGTTCGCCGGAATCGAGGTCGGCTTGCCGATCGTGATGACGTTGTCGCGGGCCAGCGCCTCGCGCTGTACCGAGGAGGGGGTGATGATCTTGACCGTGTGCCCCAGCCGCGCGAACTGCTCCTCCAGGTTCATGATGTGCTGGGTCACGCCGCCCGGGTACGCGTAGTCGTAGGGGGAGACGAGCGCGATCTTCACGGCGCACCTCCCCGCGCGAGCAGCGCGCGCCGCAGCTTGAGCGACGGGTGCCAGAGCAGGCTGCGCCACTGCTGCTCGCAGACCTCGCCCAACCCGACGCGTCCGTGCCCCCGGCCCGGCGCGGCCCGTGTGGCCCGCGCCTCGATGGCGCGGCGCAGATCCGCGGCGGTGCGGCCGGGGAAGAGCGTGCGGGCCGAGCCGATTTGCGCCCGAAAGTGGGCGTCGCTGCCGCCCGTCTCGGCCAGGCCCAGGCGCTTGCGGTTGAGCCGCTCGGCGGCCCGGCGGCGCACGGCACCGGCGAGGCTCGGGTTGAGCAGCTCGAGCGCGTCAGGTCGGTGGCGGTCGGCCAGCCGGAGCAGGCGGCGCTCGCTCACGCTCGGGGTGAGCCAGCTCAAGGGGTGCGGCACGACGACGAGCCCGCCCTGGTCGCGGATCGCCTCGATCGTCCATTCGAGCGGCCGCAGCATCGTGATCCGCCGCTCGACGAAGAGGCCGATCAGGTGGCCCTCGCGCGTGGTCACCTCGGTGCCGACCACGACCTCGACGTCGTAGCCCTCGCCCTGGGCAATTCGCCGCGCCTCGAGCGCGCCGTGCACCTCGTCGTGGTCAGCCACCGCTACCAGGCAGAGGTCGGTGCGCCTGCGCACCCAGTCGAGCAACTGGCGGGGCGTCATCACGCCATCGCTGGCCGCGGTGTGGATGTGCAGGTCCGCCTGCCCGTAGCCGTCGGTCCCCTGATTGCACATGCCCCCTACCCCTGCCCGGACGCCGGTCGCTGCCCCGCCCCCGGGCGGTCGTCGTCCCAGAGGCGATTGAAGGCCGCCCACTGCTCGGGCCACGCCCGCACCCACCGCTCGTAGCGGCCGACCAGGAGCGCGGTTGCGGCCTCGGCGTCGCGCCGTGCGTCGCCCGAGCGCGGCACGGTCACCGCCGGCTCGAACACCACCACGTAGCGGTTCGCCCCGGTGCGCCGGGTGTAGGCCGGCACCAGCGCCGCACCGGTGCGCCGCGCCAGCACGGCCGGCCCGAGCGGAAAGGTTGCCGGCCGACCGAACAGGGGCAGGCAGACGCCCTCACCCCCCAGGAAGCGGTCGATTGCCAGCCCGACCGCCTCGTTGCGGCGCAGCGCCCGGTATAGCCCGACAACCTCCGGCCCCTCCACTGGGATGATACGGGTGCCGTGGGCGCTACGCAAAGCCGACAGCAACGCGAACAGCTCGGGCGGGCGCACCACCTCGACCGGCACGGTGAACGGCACGCCCACCGCGCGCGCCACGTGCGCCACGTACTCGATGCTGCCGAGGTGGCCCGACACCAGCACGACGCCACGGCCCGCGGCGCGCGCCCGCTCCAGGTGTTCCCAGCCCACGAGGTGGGTCATCGCCCGCAGCTCCGCGTCCGAGCGGCCGGGCATGCGCAATGCATCGTAGTAGTTCAGCGCCTGCATGACGAACTGCCGGCGCACCACCCGGACGAGGTAGGGCGCACTCGGCCGTCGACGCGAGCGGTCGGGCGTGGGCTGGGAACACCTGGAGCGGGCGCGCGCCGCGGGCCGTGGCGTCGTGCTGGTGTCGGGCCACCTCGGCAGCATCGAGTACGTGG
>JBHOQZ010000813.1:0-6126 GCA_042408635.1 Chloroflexota bacterium | reverse complement strand
CGACCGAGACCTGCTGGCACATGCTCAAAGACTTCCTCGTGCCCGCGGCCCTCGGCAAGCCCTGGACGACGATCGAGGAGCTGATCCGGCCCTACCAGAAGGTGAAGCGCAACAACTTCGCCAAGGCGGGGCTGGAGATGGCCGGCTGGGACCTGCTCGCCCAGGCCGAGGGCAAGCCGCTCCACGCGCTGCTCGGCGGCACGCGCCGCGAGATTCTCAGCGGCGTCAGCCTGGGGATAGAGGTCGATACCGGCCGCCTCTTCGAGCTGATCGACCAGTACCTCGCCGAGGGCTACCGCCGCATCAAGCTGAAGATCGCGCCGGGCCGCGATGTCGCCTACCTCGCCCGCGTGCGCGAGCGCTACCCCGACACGCCGCTCATGGCGGACGCCAACTCCGCCTACACGCTGGCCGACGCGCCGGTACTGCGCGAGCTGGACGCCTTCAACCTGATGATGATCGAGCAGCCGCTCGCCAGCGACGATATCGTCGACCACGCCAAGCTCCAGGCGGAGCTGCGCACCCCGATCTGCCTTGACGAGTGCATCGTCACCGTGGACGATGCCCGCAAGGCGCTGGAACTGGGCAGCGGCCGGATCGTGAACGTGAAGGTCAGCCGCATGGGCGGGCTGCTCGCGGCACGGCGTGTCCACGACCTCTGCCAGGCCGCGGGCGTACCCGTCTGGTGCGGCGGCATGCACGAGTTCGGGGTGGGGCGAGCCGCCAACGTGGCGGTGTGCAGCCTACCCAACTTCTCGCTGCCCGGCGACGTCTCCGGCTCGGACAAGTACTATGCCGAGGATATCGTCGATCCGCCGATCCGGGCCGTGAACGGCGCGATCGCGGTGCCCGACGCCCCCGGCCTCGGCTGGACACCCAACGAGGCGCGCATCCACGCCAATACCATCCGCACGCAGACGCTCACGGCGTAGAAAAGCGGTCGGTCAGGCGGCGGGTCGGCGCCCGCTGACAACCTACCCGCCAGCAGCTCGCGGCCGGCGTTCGCCGGCTGGGCGCCACGGGGGCCGTTGCCACGCCCGCCGAGTACCGGGCAGGGGGAGCCCGTAGGGGTGGACGCGCAGGTCCGCGCACTGACCGCGATCAACGAGCGCGATCTCCTCCGGCTCACCGGGTTCGACCGATTGCCGGGCGGCGGTGGGCCGCTGCGCCTCCTGCTTCGGCCGGCGGCACGCCGCTTCGCGCGGCGGGTCGCGCGCTACGACACCGAGGTCGCCCGGCGCGGGCTGGGGAGCGGCGCGCGCTGGGCGCTGCGGCACTACGTCGCGGGCCTCGAGGTCGCGGGCATCGAGCACGTGCCGCCGGCGGGGCCGTTGCTCGTCGTCGCCAACCATCCCGGTCTCTCGGATACGATCGCACTGTTTGCCGCGCTCGCGGCGGCTTGCCGCCTTGACACCGGCCTCGACGGGGTCGGTGCGCTGCGGATCGTGGCCGCCGAGCGGCCGTTTCTGGCGGCGCTACCTGCCACCGCGCGCTACCTCATCGCGCTCGACGAGGCGAATAACCACCGCCTCGGAGTCGTCCGCCGGGCCGCGGCGCACCTGCGGACAGGCGGCGCGCTGCTCACCTTCCCGGCCGGCCGGCTCGAGCCCGATCCGGCGCTCGAGCCGGCCGCGGCGGCGGCCGCCCTGGCCGGCTGGTCACCCGGCTTCGGCCTCTGCCTGCGGCTCGTGCCCGACACGGTCGTCGTCCCGGCGATCGTCACGGGCGTGTTTGCGCGGGCCGCCTTCGACCACCCGCTGGCGCGCCTGCACCGCGATCCCGAGCGCCGCTCGGGTGTGGCCGCGGCGCTCCAGATCGCCCTGCCCCCCTTCCGGCAGAACACCGTGCGCGTCGCCTTCGGTCCCCCGCTGCACCTCTCCGACGCCCAGGCTAACCCGGCGGCCGTGTCCCAGCGGGCGCCCACCGCGCGGGCCGGCTCGCCGGCAGACGATGCACCAGTAGAGCCGGTCGCGGACAAGCCGGGGAGCGGTCAGGGGCGGCGGGCGACCACCGGCCGGCGCGACGGGCTCGTGCCCGTGCTCGACGCCTGTCTCGACCTGATCCTGCACCCACCGGCCGCCAGGCCGCTGCCGCTGCGTCCGTAGGGTCGTGTCGGCCGGTGGCGTCGCGCATCAGGGGTTCTCATGCTGGAAGGTGCGGGTGCCCACGAGCACGCACACCACCGCCATGACCACCGCCACGGCCGCGCCCGCCGCGACCTCCGGCGTGGCGTAGTGGCCGAGGAAGACCTGCCGCATCGCCTCGACGATGTAGCGCAGTGGCGTCGCGCGCGAGACGAGGTCGAGCCAGGCGGGCGCCAGCGACATCGGCAACAGGATGCCCGAGAGCAAGAGCAGCGGCACCGTGACGCTGTTCACCAGCGGCGCGAAGGCATCCTCGCTCTTGGTCCAGAGGCCGGCCGCGTAGGAGAGCGAGGCGAGGCTGAGTGCCAGCAGCAGCATGAACACCAGGCCGAGCAGGACGCCCGGCAGCGGCGCGCGCAGCCCGAACGCGGTTCCCACCAGCACCAGCAGCACCGACTGCACCAACAGCACCGTCAGGTCGCGCAGCACGTGCCCGAGCAGCAACGCCGAACGGCTGGTGGGCGTGACGCGCAGCCGCTCGATCACGCCCAGCCGCCATTCGGCGATGATTGCGAACCCACCGAACGCTGCACCGAACAGGCCGAGCTGGACGAGCAGGCCGGGCACGAACACCTGCCAGGCGTCGCCGGGCGGAAAGCCGGGCATCCCCGCCAGCGGGGTCAGCAGCGGACCGAACAGCGCCAGGTAGAGGATCGGCTGCACCAGCCCGACGACCACCCAGACCGGGTTGCGCAGTGACAAGCGCATCTGGCGTCGGTAGATGAGCAGACTGTCCCGCAGCATCGGCATTACCCTCCTCGGTTGCTGCCCGCGCGCCCGTTGTCTTAGGCGGCGTCCTCGCGCAGGGACCGCCCGGTGAGCGTGAGGAACACATCGTCGAGCGTCGGCCGGGCGAGCTGGATCGAGAGGATCGGCACGCCCGCCGCGTCGAGCGTGCGCATCAGCCCCATCAGCACCTGATCGCCGCGCTCGACGGTGAGCCGCAACGTGGTGTCCGCGATGGCGATCTCGCGCACGTCGGGCGGGTACCCTCCGCCTGCGGCCAGCGCCGCCCGGGCGCGCTCCGGCGCCTCCCCGACCTCGATCGTCACGATGTCGCCCCCGATCCGCCGCTTGAGCGCCTCGGGTTCGCCCTCGGCGACGATGCGGCCGTGGTCGATAATCAGGATGCGGTCGCAGAGCGCGTCGGCCTCGTCGAGGTAGTGCGTGGTCAGGAAGACCGTGGTGCCGTGCTCGTCGCGCAGGCGCCGGATGTGGCTCCAGAGGTTGCTGCGGCTCTGCGGATCGAGCCCGGTAGTGGGCTCGTCGAGGAAGACGAGGGGCGGCCGGTGGACCAGGCCCAGCGCGATGTCCAGGCGCCGGCGCTGCCCGCCGGAGAGGGTCTTGATCAGCCGCTCCTCGAGGCCAGCCAGATCGAGCCGCGAGCACAGCTCGCTCGCCCGCCGCACCGCCTCCCGCCCGTCGATCCCGTAGAGCTGTGCCTGCAGCACCAGCTCCTCGTCCACCTTGCACGCCGGGTCGGTGCCGCCGGCCTGGGCGACGTAGCCGATGCGGCGGCGCACGCCGACCGGATCACGCCGGAGGTCGCAGCCCGCCACGGTAGCGGTGCCGGCGGTGGGCTCGATCAGGGTCGTCAGCATGCGCAGCGTGGTCGTCTTGCCCGCCCCGTTGGGACCGAGGAAGCCGACGTTCTCGCCCGCCGCCACTGCCAGGTCGACCCCGCGCACCGCCTCGACGGTGCCCTGCCGGCTGCGAAAGGTCCGCGCCAGACCGCGCGCCTCGATCATGAGCACTGCCGCTGCCTCCGTCGACTCGCCACACCGTCAATGGAACGACCAGAGCGCCAAGGGGAGGATGCCACGCCGCGCGACGCCGGGCTGTGGTGCGGCTCACACAACGGGCGCCGGTAGGCTGCCGCCGCACCCGGCCGGCTGGTCGGCCAGGCGCCAGCAGGCGGCGCCGCACCGCAGCCGGGGTAGGCGCTACCGACGGATTTCGACCAGCACGTATGGATTGAGCGGCGTGGCGCGCAGGCGCGGCGGTAGATGATCGACATAATATTGGGCAAGCCGGGCGAAGGGGCGCAGGAAGCCCCGCTTGAAGCGCCCGAAGCCGAAGTAGCCGCGCAGGGGGAGCGGACGCAGCCGGCGCGCCCCGGCCTCGTGCAGGAAGAGCCGGCGCACCTCGGGGTAGGAGAGCAGGTGGTAGCGCCCCCAGGTGCGGTGGAGCGTCAGGCCCGTGTACTCGAAGAGCCAGGCGCGCAGCGGCATCGGCGGGCTGAGCTGGTCGTTCGGCCCGTGCTGGATGTCGACGGGAAACGCCTTGTTGGGGCAGGCGATCAGGATGCGACCGCCCGGGCGCGTCACGCGCACGATCTCGCGCGCGAAGCGGCGCCGGGCCTGCTCGTAGTCCGGCCCGAGGGTGCAGTGGCCGGTCAGGGTGCCGATGTGCTCAATCACACCGAGCGAATAGACGGCGTCGAAGTAGCCGTCGAGGAAGGGGAGGTAGGCGGCGTCGCCGGCGAAGAAGCGGCGCGGATCATTGCCGGCGCGCTGCCAGAAGCGGGTGAGGCCGGGCAGGTCGAGGCCGTAGGCGTCGTAGCCGTCGGCGACCAGGTGGCTGACCTCGGCACCGACGCCGCAGCCGACGTCGAGCACGCGGTGGGCCGGCTCGCGGGCAAGGTAGGGTCGCAGGTACTCGGCATAGACGCGGGCGCCGGTGCGGTGCTGCTCCTCGGCGTACGCCTCGACGGTCGACTCGATCGCGGCCGCGGTCGGCACGTCGGTCGGCAGCAGCACGAAGTAGCCGTGGGCATCGCGCGCGTAGACCGCGCCACAGCCGCGGCAACGCCAGCCCGCCGCCGCCTCCGTCAGCTCGCCGTGGCAGCGCGGGCACGCCAACGCCGCCGGCACCGATACCGCCTCGATCACGCCCGATCCCTGTCTCCACCCGCTCGGCCACGCCGCCCGAGGCGCCGGACTGGCCGGGCGCACGCCGAGCGCCGGGCGAGTATAGCATGGTGGGGTCGCGCGAGAAGACGTGAGGTGAGAGCCGTGATCACCGCGATCGTCCTGATCCATGCCCAGCGGCAGAGCGTGCCGCAGACGGCCCAGGCGCTGCTCGAGATCGACGGGGTGGCGGAGGTCTACTCGGTCGCCGGCGACTACGACCTGGTGGCGATCCTGCGCCTGCGCCACTTCGACGAGATGGCCCAGATCGTCACCGAGCGCATGGCGGCCATCCCGACCATCACCCGCACCCTCACCATGCCTGCCTTCCGCTGCTACTCGAACCAGGACCTCGAGCGGATGTGGGCGATCGGCCTGGAGGAACCAACCCCGCCGCCCGCCTAGCCGGGGCAGCGGGGCCCCTAACCCCCAAGCCTGGGGGGACCGGAAGCCATGGTAGTGCGGGCTTTCGCCCTGCTTGCGGCCGCGAGGGCAGCGGAGCCCCGGAAGCGCAGCACCGTGCGCCGCGCTCGCGGCGATCGTGCCTGCTTGCCGCCGCGAAGGCAGCGGGGCCCCCGAAGCTGGCGGGAAGCGGCAGCCGCACATCACGCCACGGCCCGGCCGCTTCCCCAAAGCTCGCGGGCAAGCAGCCGTAGCCGCTGCACCATCCCTGCCGGTCCCCCAGATTGGGGGGCTAGGGGGCGTCCCGCAGCACGTCGCGGTAGAGCGCGACCGTCTCCTCGGCGGTGCGCGCCCAGGTGAAGCGGGCGGCCTGCGCGCGGCCACGGGCGATCAGCTCCCAGCGCAACGGCTCGTCGGTGAGCGCGCGGTGCAGCGCCTCGGCGATCGCGGCGGTGTCGTGCGGATCGAACAGCAGGGCGGCCTCGCCCGCCACCTCGGGTAGCGACGAGACGTTCGAGGCGACGACCGGCGTCCCGCAGGCCATCGCCTCGGCGACCGGGAAGCCGAACCCCTCGTAGAGCGAGGGCATCGCCATCAGGTCGGCCAGGTGGTAGAGCGCCGGGGTTTCGCGGTGCGGCACCTCGCCGAGGAAGCGCACCTGCTCGCGCAGC
>JBHOQZ010000812.1:0-3518 GCA_042408635.1 Chloroflexota bacterium | reverse complement strand
CGAGGAGCAGCGCCAGCAGCGCGGCGGGCAGTGTGAGTCGGGCTATCACGATGGGGAACCTCCTGGCCGGCACCGGCCGCCGAGCGGGTGGGCCAGCGCCGCCGGGCATTGTAGGGCGCGCGCTCGGCCAGGTCAAAGGCGATTGGAGCGCCCGGGCGAGTGTGCTACGATGCGGGGGCTACGGCCGACACAGCGCGGGTGGTGTCGCCCTGCCCAGCCGTTGGCCCGTCGAGGTGAGCATGCCGCAGAGCCAGCCGCGCACCCTCCTCGTTGCCATCAACGATTCGCCGGCTGACGAGCAGACGGTGCGCTTCGCCTGCGCCCTGGCGCAGCGCGACAAGGCGCACATCTACATCATCTACGTCAATCTCGTCTCCTATCAGCACCCGATCGACGCCGAGGTCGAGCCCGACATCGAGCGGGGGGAGATCGCGCTCGAACGGGCGGCCTCGATCGCCGAGTCGCTGCGCTGCCACGTCGAGACCGATCTGCTCCAGGGGCGCGACGCCGGCCCGGTCATCGTGGCGGAGGCGGTGGCGCGCCGGGCCGCGCTGATCGTGATGAGCGCCGGCTACAACACTGTGCCGGTGCCCCCCGAGTTGAGCCGCGCCACCAAGTACGTGCTCACCCACGCGCCGGTGCCGGTGCTCCTCTACGCCGAACCGCCGGTCTCGACGAGCAAGCCCACCGCCACCACCGTCGTCTGACGCCGGCGCCCGATCGGGGCCGGCCGCGGCGCCACGGTGGGGGACCGGCACCACGCCGAACCGAGGAGAGAGCAGGATGAGTGAGGCGGCGACCGAGCTGGCGGACAGGGACGCCGTGCTGGCCGAGGCGGACCGCGAATGGCAGCGCTTCCAGGAGTCCCTCACGGGCCTGACCGACGACGACTACGAGCGGCCCGGCGTCGACGGCGTCTGGTCGCTCAAGAACACGATCAGCCACTTCTCGGGCTGGTACGTCGAGGCGAACCGCCAGCTCGCGGCCTACAGCCGCGGCGAGCCGTTCCCCCCGCTGCCAGGCAACTTCGACGCCTTCAACGCCGCCTCGGTCGACCTGCGCGCCAAGGCCGATCCGTTCGACGCGCTCAGCGAGCTGCGCGGGCTCTACGGCGCCTGGGTCGGCCTTGTCCGCCGCATCCCCGACAAGCGGTTCACCCGCCAGCTCACGCGCCACTGGACGATCCGGGCGATGATCTACCATTTCCACGAGCACGCGCCCGCCGTGCGGGCCGCCCACGCCCTCGCCCGCTCCGAGAACTGAGCCTGCTTGCGGAGTCGCCCTGAGCCGGATCGGAGCGCACGGAGGCCGCTCCGTTTGGGCTCCGCCACCCAGGGCGCCGGCCGCCGCGTCCCCTGGCGCCAGCCAGGAGCCAGTTCAGCCCGACTCCCGCCAGGATCCGCCGGCGGCGCGCGCCGGTGCGCGCCGCGCGCGGCGGCTCAACTGGGCGCCCGGGCAGTCTGGAAGCGGTCGAGCCGGAAGAGGGCGAGGTCGTGGCGCGACTCGCCCCGCTCGGCCAGGTCGGCCATGATCTCCCCGATGACGCTGGCGAACTTGTAGCCGTGGCCCGAGCAGGCCGACGCGAACGACACCTGCGGCACCTCGGGGTGGCGGTCGATGATGAAATGGCCGTCGGGCGCGTTGGTGAACATGCACGGGCGCAGCGCCAGCGTCGGCCCGGCGCCGTCGGGGAAGTAGCGCGCCGCGAAGTCGCGCAGCGCCGCCTCGTCCGCCGCCGTGGGCTCCGTCAGCAGCGTATCGGGGTCGCCCGTCTCCTCCCGGTGGTGGTACTTGCCGAACTTGAAGCCGGGCACGGCGAACCGGGGGAAGCCGTAGAAGCGCCCCTCGGGCACGAGCAAGTTGAAGACGGGGAAGCGCGCGGGCGCGAACAGCTCCGGCTGCGTCGGCTGGAGCCAGGCAAGCACCTGCCGCTCGGGCACCGCCAGCCCGTCGAGGATCAGCAGGAGCCGCGCGTTCCAGGCGCCGGCGGTGACCACGAGGCTGCCGGCCTCGTAGACGGCGCGGTCGGTCGTCACGCGCACGCCGGCGCGCGTCGGCTCCCAGCCCAGCACCGCCTCGCGTGCCTGGATGCGCGCGCCGAGCCCGAGCGCCGCCTCGACGTAGGCGACGGTGGCGCGCTCGGGCTCGAGGAAGCCGCCCTGGGGCTGGTAGAGCGCGAGCGTGTCGGCGGGCAGGCGGTAGGCGGGGTAGCGGCGCGTCAGCTCGGCGCTGGTGAGCACCTCGTGCTCGAGGTCGTGCTGCCGCGCCGACTCGAGCGCGCCGGCGAACACCCAGCTCTCGGGCGGGCCGGCGTCGATCGAGCCGGTCAGGTGGAGCAGGCGCTCGCCGCTGCGGGCCTCGAGCTCGGCCCAGAGTGTGTAGGCGCGCTTGAGCAGGCCGACGTAGGCCGGATGCTCATAGTAGGCGAGGCGGATGATGCGCGTGTAGCCGTGGGAGGAGCCGCGCTCGTGCGGCACGTCGAACCGCTCGAGGCCCAGCACGCGCCGCCCGCGCTTCGCCAGCTCGTAGCAGCTCGCGCTGCCCATCCCGCCGACGCCCACGACGATCGCGTCGAACACCCCGGGTACCACCCGTCCGGTCACGCTACCCTCCCACACACCCATGGCGTTCCAGCGTCAGCCGGCCCCCGCCCCTTCGCGCCGGCTTATGGAGGTTGCGGACCGAGTGCGGGCAGTCCCGTCGCGCCGGCTGAAGCCGGCGCGACGGGACGATCCCGCCGATCGCATTCCCCGCGCTTATTCCGCAACCTCCATAACTCCCGGGCGGAGGGTGCGAAGCCCCCTGCGGGGGCTGGGACGCGTCCTCGTGAGCCGGCTTCAGCCGGCTTCGCAAGCTGAGCGCGGGGCTCAAGCCCCGCGCGGGCTGATGTGGCCGGGTCCGGCTGACGGTCGCAACGATCATCAGCCGGCCGACCGGCCACCGGACTTTCGCCGCGGGCGTGGCAGTGCCGGCCGACGCGCGTTGTCCCCGGCACGGGCCGATCAGCTCCGTAGGGGCTGCTCGGCTGGGCGGCCGGGCGCGGCGCGGGCGCGGGCGCGGGCGCGGCGCCGCCACGGGCGATCTTGAGCGCGCTCTGGCAGGCAACCGCGAGCAGGCGCCCGTCGGACTGGATCGTCGCGAACTTGAAGCCGCGCTCGATCATGCGCGCGGCGGCCTCGGGTGAGGGAGCGTGCAGGCCGGGCACGATGCCGTGGCGCTCGCAGGCCGCGAGGATGCGGTCGAACGGCTCCTCGAGGTGCGGCGCGGGCAGGTCGGAGCCGGGCGAGAAGCCGAGGCTGTGGGCGAGGTCGGAGGGGCCGACGTAGATCGCGTCGAGCCCGGGCACGCTCAGGATCGCGTCGAGGTGGTCGAGCGCCTGCCGCGTCTCGATCATCGCGAAGGTGAGCACCGTCTCGTTCGCCTTCGCCACGTAGTCGGCGCCTGCCGCTACCCGCCCGCCGGCTACCGCAGCATCGGGCCGAACCGCGCCACGCTCTACGCCGGCTCCGACTACGTGG
>JBHOQZ010000091.1:0-3915 GCA_042408635.1 Chloroflexota bacterium | reverse complement strand
TGCGCGCGCCGGCCGAGGTGACGAAGCGGTCGCGCGGGGCGCGGCCGAGCGCGGTGAGCGTGATGAGCGGGGCGTTGACAGTGGTCGTGATCTCGGTGTGGCCGCCCAGCACCTCGATGCCGAGCTCGGCGGCCGCCTCCCCGACCTCGTGCTGGAGGGCCTCGACCGCGCGCTCGTCGAACCCGGCCGGCAGCAGGAGCGTGAGCAGCACGCCGATCGGGTCACCGCCGCAGGCGGCCACGTCGTTGCAGGCAACGTGGACCGCGAGCCAGCCGGCCCGTTCGGCCGCGCCGGTGATCGGGTCGCTCGAGGCGATGCAGACCTCGTCGCCGAAGGCAATGATCGTGCAGTCCTCCCCGACGGCGGCGTGCACGAGGACGTCGGGGCGCAGGCGCCCGAGCCGACCGGTGAGCACGCGCGCGAGCGTCTCCGGGGGGAGCTTGCCGGTGGGGATCGCGGCGGTGGGGTCGGTCATGGGCGCGTTTTACAACCTCTCGGAAGTGTCGTCTAGATCGCTTGACGGGCTCGCGCCGTTGTCGTATTTTTGACAGTACCCCGTTGAACATTGTAGTAATGCTACAAGCAATTCGGCGCCAAGGGGGCGCGGACGGTCGAGCGAGACGGGCCTGAGTGGCGCGATATTTGTTGTAGTGCTACTACTTGCACGATCCTTGCCGAGGCGTGGGAGGCGAGCGGGGGTCGGCGCCGACCCTCAGTGGCGACGCGACCCTCATCGTACCACCTTCGTGGCGAGGCAGAGCCCGGCCGGGCGAGAGCTCTCCGGTGAGGGTGCTGCCGGCGTGGTCGGAAGACCCCGCATCGCTGGGCGCGCATGGGAAGGCGATCAAAGGCGTACAAGAATGCGATCAACAGCCGATAAGGTGGCGTGGAACGCCGATCAGCGCGGCCTCGGTCTGTCGGATACTGATCCGGCGTGCGGGGCGACCAGGAGCTCAGTCGGCCGGCGCGCACCGCAAGGAGGGGAGTGGAAGGTGGCCATCGATCTGCCACGTAGAGGGCTCAGCGGCAAGCAGGGTACCTGGTCGGCCGCGGCCCGCCGGGTGCTCGAAGAACGCTATCTCTGGAAGAACGACGACGGCGAGCTGATCGAAGACGCCGACGGGATGTGCTGGCGCGTCGCCCGCGCGGTCGCCGAGGCCGAGCGCAAGTGGGGGCACGACCCCGACGCGATCGCCGAGCAGTTCTGCCTGCTCATGCTCGAGCGGAAGTTCATGCCGAACTCGCCCACGCTGATGAACGCGGGTAAGGGCAACGGCCTGCAGCTCTCCGCCTGCTTCGTGCTGCCCGTCGAGGACAGCATGGAGGGCATCTTCGAATCGATCAAGAACGCCGCCATTATTCATAAGTCAGGTGGGGGCACGGGGTTCGCCTTTTCCCGGCTGCGGCCGGAGGGGGCGGCAGTCTCCTCGACCCACGGCGTCGCCAGCGGCCCCGTCAGCTTCATGAAGGTGTTCAACGAGGCGACGGAGGCGGTCAAGCAGGGGGGCACGCGCCGCGGCGCCAACATGGGCATCCTGCGCATCGACCACCCCGACGTGCTCAAGTTCATCGACTGCAAGCGCACCGGCGGCATCACCAACTTCAACATCTCGCTGGCGGGCACCGACCACTTCCTGGAGGCGCTGGCCGCCGACTCCGAGTACGAGCTGATCGACCCGCACACCGGCGAGGTCACCGGCACGCTCCGTGCGCGCATGGTGTTCGACAAGCTGGCCGAGGCCGCCTGGGCGACCGGCGACCCCGGCATGATCTTCATCGACCGCATCAACAACTCGCCCGCCAACCCCACCCCCGAGGTTGCGCTGATCGAGGCGACCAACCCCTGCGTGACCGGCGACACGCTCGTCTACACCGCCGCCGGCCTCCAGCGCGCCGCCGACCTGGCCGCCTCGGGTCGGCCGGTCGAGGTGACGATCGATGCCGCGCCCGGCTTCGCCCCGGCCTCGGCGGTCTTCTGCACCGGGCGCAAGCCGGTCTTCCGTCTGACCACGCGCGAGGGCTACGAGGTGCGCCTGACCGCCGACCACCGCGTGATGACGCACCGCGGCTGGGTGCCGGCAGGCGAGCTGCGCGACGGCGACCGCATCAAACTCCTCTCGCACCGCGGCGGCTTCGGGCAGGGCGGCACGCTGGCACTTGGGCGGCTCCTCGGCTGGCTCGTCGGCGACGGCACCCTCACCTCGGATCGCGCCGTCCTGTCGTTCTTCGGTGAGGAGAGGCGGGAGCTCGCGCCGGCGTTCGCTGCGAAGATGGCGAGCGTCGTGCCGGCGGGCGCCGGGGATCAGCGTGAGCACCCGATCGGCGTCGAGGCGGTGGCCGGCTGCGACGAGGCGCGCGTCCGCTCGGCCCGCTTCTGGCGGGTCGCGGCCGAGCACGGCCTGACCCCCGGCGACAAGCACAAGGTGCCCGAGACGGTCTTCACCGGCTCCGAGGCAATGCAGCGCGGCTTCCTCCAGGCGCTCTTCACCGCCGACGGCCACGTCTCGGGCGGCGCCGAGAAGGGTGTGTCGGTGCGCCTCACCTCGACCTGCCGGCAGCTCCTCCAGGACGTGCAGCGCCTGCTGCTCAACTTCGGCATCGCCTCGCAGCTCTCCTCGGACCGGCGCGCGGGCGGGCCGCGCCTGATGCCCGACGGCCGCGGCGGCCTGGCCGAGTACGAGACGCGCGCCTACCACGACCTGGTCATTGGCCGGGACAACCTCCACCGCTTCGCGGCCGAGATTGGCTTCCTGAGCGAGGCGAAGCAGTCGGCGCTGGTGGACCGGCTGGCGCGCTACCGGCGCGGGCCGTACCGCGAGACCTTCGAGGCGCGCTTCCTGGCGCTGGTGCCCGACGGCGAGGAGCCGGTCTACGACCTGACCGAGCCGCTGACGCACTCGTTCGTCGCCAACGGCCTGGTCGTCCACAACTGCGGCGAGCAGCCGCTCGCGCCGTATGAGGCGTGCAACCTGGGCTCGGTCAACCTGGCGCAGCTCACGGTCAAGCGCAACGGCCGGGTCGACCTCGACTGGGACGAGCTGGACCGGATCGTGCGGCTGTCGATCCGCTTCCTCGACGACGTGATCGAGGTCAACCCCTACCCGCTGCCGCAGATCCACGAGATGGTCAAGGCGAATCGCCGCGTCGGCCTCGGCGTGATGGGCTGGGCGGACCTCCTCTTCATGATGGGCATCCCCTACGACAGCGAGGAGGCGCTCCAGCTCGCGGACCGGGTGATGGCGCGGATCAACCGCGTCGCCCACGCGGCGACCGAGGAGCTGGCGATCGAGCGCGGGCCGTTCCCGAACTGGTCGCGCAGCATCTACCGCGACGGCAAGCCGATGCGCAACTCGACGGTGACCACGATCGCGCCCACCGGCACGATCTCGATCATCGCCGACTGCTCCTCGGGGATCGAGCCGATCTTCGCGCTCGCCTACGTCCACAAGTCGGGCGACCGGCTGCTGCGCTTCGTCAACCCGGTCTTCGAGCAGGTGGCGAAGGAGCGCGGTTTCTACTCGGACACCCTCATGCAGGACGTGCTGTTCCACGGTAGCGTCCAGGGCGTGGCGGGCGTGCCCGAGGATGTGCAGCGCGTCTTCGTCACCGCGCACGAGATCGCGCCCGACTGGCACGTGCGCATGCAGGCGGCCTTCCAGGCGCATACTGACAATGCAGTGAGCAAGACGATCAACCTGCCCAACAGCGCCACGGTCGAGGACGTGCGCCACGCCTACCTCCTCGCCTACGAGCTCGGCTGCCGCGGCATCACGGTGTTCCGCGACGGCTGCAAGGGCGAGCAGGTGCTCAACGTCGGCGTCGAGCAGCCCAAGGAGGAGGCCCCCGCCCCCGCTGCCCCGGTGCTCGAAGCGATCGTGAAGGAGCGGCCCCCGGTCGTCTTCGGCTACACCACCC
>JBHOQZ010000809.1:0-2804 GCA_042408635.1 Chloroflexota bacterium | reverse complement strand
CCGGCGGCGGCAGCGGCGGCCGGCGCAGCCGCTCGGCCGCCGCCCCGATCAGCCGGCCCTCGGGTGAGTCGGGGGGGAAGCCGGCCCACTCCTCGCCGTCGCGGACACCGAGCCGCTGCTGCACCTGGCGCATCTGCTCGGCCGAGAGGAGCGCCGCGTGGTTGAGGGCGTCGCCCGCGAACGGCAGCCCCCAGCCCTTGACGGTGTAGGCGAAGACGACGGCCGGCGCATCGCGCACCGCGTCGGCGGCGGCCAGCGCGCCCAGCACCTCGACCAGGTCGTGGCCGCCCAGGTCGGCGAAGAGGCCCGGCAGGTCGGCGTCGGGCACCTCCGCCAGCACGGCGGCGAGCGCGTCGCGATCCGCCTCGGGGGCGCCCTCGATGGCGCGGCGGCGCAGAGGCTGGCCGGGCAGCCGGATGAGCGTCTGGTACTCCTCGTTGCTCATCGCGTCGATCCGGCGGCAGAGCGCCTCCCCGCCTGGGCGCGCGAAGGCCGCCTGGAGCCGGCGGCCATACTTCGCCTCGAAGACGTGCCAGCCGCTGGCCGCGAACAGCGCCTTGAGCTGGGCGGCGCGGATGCCGGGGATGATCCGGTCGAGGCTCTGACGGTTGAGGTCGACGATCCAGATGACGTTGCCGAGCCCCCGCAGCGCCTCCTCGTTCACCGCCTCCCAGACGTTGCCCTCGTCCAGCTCGGCGTCCCCGATCAGCGCGATGAAGCGGTCCGAGGTCACCGCGTCGGGGCCGAAATGCGCGGCGGCGTAGGTGTGTGCGAGCGCGGCAAAGCAGGGCGCCACCGCCCCCAGCCCGACCGAGCCGGTCGAGAAGTCGACCGGGTCCGGGTCCTTGGTGCGGCTCGGGTACGCCTGGAGGCCCTGGTAGTCGCGTAGCGTCGTCAGGTATTCGGGCGCGAGGTTGCCGAGCAGGTACTGCACGGCATGGTAGCCCGGGGAGGCGTGCGGCTTGATCGAGACGCGGTCGCCCGCGCGCAGGAACTTGAAGTAGAGCGCGGTGAGGATCGACACGACCGAGGCGGTCGAGGCCTGGTGGCCGCCGACCTTGGTTCGGTCGGGGTTGGGCCGGACGCGGTTGGCGTGGTCGACGATGTTGGTTGCGAGCCAGAGGACGCGCCGCTGGATCGATTCGAGCGCCGCCAGCTCCTCGGGGTCCACCAGCCGGTCGGCCGGCACGAACCGGCGCCAGGGCTCGACCGCCGCGAACCGCTCGAGCGCCGCCTCGGTCCGCCGACCGATCGGCGGCGGCTGCACCGTCGTCGGGCTGCCGCCACCCGTAGGCGGGTACCCGGTGTCAATGGCCGGCTCGCCACGTTCCTGTGCCGTCGTCATCGCCCCGTCCCCCTGGCCACGCCGACCGCACGCATCCCCGGCGCGACGGTCGAGCCGTGTCGGCCCATCTCCATCAGAACCCCGACGCGGCGACGGTCGCCCACCCGCGTACCCCGACTGACGCCGCGCCGCCCTCGCCTGATTGTACCCGATGCCGACCCGGCCGCCGCCGGCGACGGGCGCCTGCCGCGTCCCTAGAAGCGGCGGGTGAGCATGCGGGCGGCAAGTCGCTGGGCCGCCGGCAGCACGTCCGTCGCCCGCAGTGGCGCCGCTGCGAGCGGGTTCCGCACCGCGCCGTGAGCGGGCGCCTCCCCTGCCGCGTCGGTCTGGGTGCCGAGGGCGACGAGGTCGAGCAGCGCGCGCAGGCGCGGCTCGACGACTGGGGGACGCGGCGCCCGCAGGGCCTCGCGCAGCGCCTCCACGCGCACGATCAGCCGAACCGCCTCGGCCGGCTCCCCCACCGCATCGAAGAGGCAGGCCAGCGTTTCGACGTTCTCCGCCAGCAGCCAGCGTCCGCCGGTCGCGCGCAGGCGGCGCAGCGCCTCGGCGACGCAGACCGCGGCGGGCTGCCACGCCTGCTGTGCCAGGTGCAGCGCGCCGAGCGCGGTCAGGGCCATCATCACGCCGAGGCCGTCGCCCGCGCCGCGCCAGCGGGCGAGCGCCCCTTCGAGCCGGTCGCGCGCCGTCTCGAGATCGCCCTCCGCCGTCGCCACCTGGCCGGCGATCCAGTCGCCCCACGGTGGCAGGGTGGGATCGTCGAGCCGAGCCGCCAGGGGCGCGGCCTCGTCGAGCAGCGCCCGCGCCGAGGCTACCTCACCCTGGAGGAGCGCCGTGCGGGCGAGGCCGAGCCGGGCGGAGTAGGCCGCGTCCGGCGCCCGGCCGGGGTAATCGCCCGTGGCGCCGGCGGCCGCGAGCGCGGCGCGGTAGTGCGCCGCCGCTTCGGCGAAGCTGCCGCGTTCGAGCGACGAGTGGCCCAGGTAGAGCACCGCGGTGGCGGAGGCGGGCGCGTTCCCCAGCGCGAGCAGCCCGGCGCGCGCCGCCTCGGCCAGTTCAGCGGCGGCGCCGTACTCCCCCGCATAGAAGGCGAGCGCCGCGCGCCAGGTGAGGACCTCACCGATGCGGCGCGCATCGCCAAGCGCCTGGAAGCGCTCGAGGCTCTCGGTGAGGAAAGGCCCGGCCTTGGCCGGCCGGCCGCGCGCGAACGCCAGCTTGCCGGCCGCGAACAGGCCGGACGCCAGCAGCGGTGGGCTCACCGGCGCGGTCGCCGCCTCGTCGAGGAACGCGCGCACCCAGCGCTCTCCCTCGCTCAGCAGGAGCTGCGAGCGCCAGAACGGCCAGAGGGCGCTGCCGAGGCGCAGGCCGAACTCGAGACCGGCGGCGCGGGCGGCGGCGGGCAGCTCGCCGCCCGGGCTGAGGCACCAGTCGAGGGACGCGCAGGTTGTCGCCCTCCGCGCGCAGG
>JBHOQZ010000808.1:0-1322 GCA_042408635.1 Chloroflexota bacterium | reverse complement strand
GACACAGAACAGGGATTCGCGGTCCGGCTCTGGGGCCGAACCAGCCGGACCGTGGTAGACTTCGAGGGCCTGTCCCTGGTGAGGATCCCGAAATGACGCCGTTCTTGGCAGTATTGTCCCCACGCGCGTGGGGGTGAACCGCCGAGCCGGTACGTGAGCGGGAGTTCGGGCAGATTGTCCCCACGCGCGTGGGGGTGAACCGGAACGGCTCGTCGGGCAGGCGTCGCGGTGTGCATTGTCCCCACGCGCGTGGGGGTGAACCGATGCTGCCGCTCTCAGTGAGGAGTTCGCGCGCCATTGTCCCCACGCGCGTGGGGGTGAACCGCGTCGGAGGCGATCGGCGATGCGGATCATGCCATTGTCCCCACGCGCGTGGGGGTGAACCGAAGCCACCAACATCCTCTACGCGGGCGACCGCATTGTCCCCACGCGCGTGGGGGTGAACCGACCACCGAATACTATGAAGGCGATGGAACAATATTGTCCCCACGCGCGTGGGGGTGAACCGGAGCTCGAACAGGACGCGAACAAGGCGCGTGATATTGTCCCCACGCGCGTGGGGGTGAACCGGCGCAACAGGCCGATGCCGCCTATATCGCCGCATTGTCCCCACGCGCGTGGGGGTGAACCGCCCACGGTGTCCACGGCAGCCTGCACCGAACCATTGTCCCCACGCGCGTGGGGGTGAACCGTAGCGCGGCTGGGGGCGCGTGAAGACCCACAGCATTGTCCCCACGCGCGTGGGGGTGAACCGTTCCTCGACGAGGTCTGGGTGCCATCGCGGCGATTGTCCCCACGCGCGTGGGGGTGAACCGCAGGCCTTCCAGCCAGAGCCAGGCCTCCTGTGATTGTCCCCACGCGCGTGGGGGTGAACCGCTCCAGGGCTGGACGATCTGCTGCTGCCCAGAAATTGTCCCCACGCGCGTGGGGGTGAACCGGTGACTCCGGGCCAATCACCCGGTGACGACGTAATTGTCCCCACGCGCGTGGGGGTGAACCGTCGACTCCGCGCGTCCAGGGGCGCACCGTTTCATTGTCCCCACGCGCGTGGGGGTGAACCGAACGTCTACGTGCTGTATCGCCCGGACAACCCATTGTCCCCACGCGCGTGGGGGTGAACCTCCACCGCGATGTTGAACGTGGCGGCGATCTGCATTGTCCCCACGCGCGTGGGGGTGAACCGTACAACGTCGTTGTTGGCATGTTTCTCCCTCCATTGTCCCCACGCGCGTGGGGGTGAACCGTAGGATTCTGGGTACAGATTCAGCGTGACGCTATTGTCCCCACGCGCGTGGGGGTGAACCGCGGCCAGTCCGCGCAGA
>JBHOQZ010000799.1:0-3241 GCA_042408635.1 Chloroflexota bacterium | reverse complement strand
CCGCGCCCGCCGGCCCGCCGCGGCGACCCCTCCGCTTCGCGTGCGAGCCGACCAGCGCGGCCGGCGCGCCGACCCCCCCTGACAGGCGGCGCGCTGCCGCACCTCGGCCGCGGACCGCGGAGCGCCTGAACCGTGGAGCGGCCCATCAGCGCTCGCGGCGCGGGGCGAGGGCCACGGCCTGGCGGATCGCCTCCTCGAGGCTCGCCGCGTCGGCAACCCCCTTGCCCGCGATATCGAACGCGGTGCCGTGGTCGACGCTGGTGCGGATGATCGGCAGGCCGACGGTGACGTTGACGCCGGCCTCGAGCCCGAGCACCTTGACCGGCCCGTGCCCCTGATCGTGGTACATCGCGATGACGGCGTCGAAGTCGCCGCGCGCCGCGCGGAAGAACAGCGTGTCGGCCGGCAGCGGCCCCTGCACGTCAAGCCCCTCGGCGCGCGCGCGCTCGATCGCGGGCGCGATCTTCGTCTCCTCCTCACCCCGGCCGAACAGGCCGCCCTCGCCCGCGTGCGGATTGATGCCGCAGACGCCGATCCGGGGCGGGTGATCGAGCGAGCGACGCAGCGTGTCGTCGGCCAGGCGGATGACGCGGTAGACGCGGTCGGGAGTGATCTGCTCGATGGCGTCGATCAGGCCGACGTGCGTCGTCACGTGCAGGACGCGCAGCGTGCGCGCCGTGAGCATCATCGCGAAGTCCTGGGTGCCGGTCAGGTCGGCCAGGATTTCGGTGTGGCCGGGATAGGGATGGCCGCCCTTGTGGAGCGCCTCCTTGTTGAGGGGCGCGGTCACGATCGCGTCGATCTCACCGGCCTGGGCGAGCCGGATCGCCCGTTCGAGGAATTGATAGGCCGCGTCACCCGCCTGCGCCGAGACCTGGCCGAACGGCAGATCGGCCGGCAGCAGGTCGAGGTCGAGGCAGTCGATCGTGCCCGGCTCGAAGCGGGCGTCGGCCACCGAGGCGACCCGCCGCACCGCCTGCCCGGTCCGCACGATCCCCTCGGCGCGCTCGAGGATCTTGACGTCGCCGATCACGAGCGGTCGGCTGATCGCATACATCTCGGGGTCCGCTAGCGCCTTGACGCAGATTTCCGGGCCGATCCCGGCCGCGTCGCCCATGGTGATGCCGACGATTGGTCGCGTCTGCGTCATCTGCCTACCCTCTCAGCCGGTCTCGAACACCTGAAGCGGCCGCACGGTCCGCCGTCCGCCTCCGCCGCCCCGGGCGGCGCCGACCACCTATCCAGTCTTGAGCACCTGGAGCGCCCGCACGAGCGTGTCGGGCGTGCCGAACGCGCCCGCCTTGCTGACGACGGTCAGAGACCGTGGGTGGAGCAGCCGGCCGATCGGCACCCCCGGCTCGACCTCGCGGCACAGCCGGATACCCGTCGCGCCCAGCCGGCGGCAGACGGCGCGCGCGGTCTCACCGCCTGCCAAGATGAACCGCTCGACGCCGGCCTGCTCGATCGCCCCCGCCGCCACCTCCCCGATAGCATCGGTGATCCGCTCGGCCACCTCCAGCCCCGACAGGCCGAGCGCCCGCGCGCGGGCCGCCACCGCCGCCACGCTCTCCGGTGCGCCGCTGTTGTGGAACGCCACGTCGCGCCCCGCGCGAAGGGCTTCGACCACGCGCGCGCGGCAGAGCTCGACCTCGGCCTGGGCCGGGCCGCACCCGCAAGCGGGTGCCCGTTCGATCACGCGCCGCGCGTCCAGCCCGACCGCGACGACTCCCGGCTGCCCGACGAAGCGCGCGACCTGGGCGAGCGTGACCGCCGAGACGCTGCCCGCGACGAGCAGGACCGGCCCCCCCGTGGCCGGCGCGCGGCAGCCTCGTGCCTCCTCCGCTCGGTTTCCCGGCCGGGCCGGCGCGCCGGTGGGCGGGTCGGGCGGGACGGCAGGTGATGAGGCGCGGACCGGCGCCGGGGCGAGGCCGACCGCGACCGCCTCGGCCAGCCCGGCCGAACCCACGTGGAGAGTCCGTCGTCCCAGGAGCGCTGTTCCCGCGACGATCTGCCGCAGATCGGCGTCGGTCTGCGCGTCGAAGACGGCGATCTCGACCCCGTGCGCCAGCAGCTCGCGGCTGCGTCCTGCGATCGCCGCCTCGCCGCGGCGCACGGTCGCTAGCGTCACGTGCCCGACGCGCCGGCGCGAACTAGCCGCCAGGAGGGCGACGACATTCGACTCGCGGACAGGGGCGGCCGGGTCGCGGCCGATCTCGGTCTCGTGGACCGGCACGCCGTGGAGCAGGTGCTGCCCGTCGAGCGTTACCCGCCCGAGCGCCGGCAGGGCGGGCGCCACCGCGACGAAGTCGAAGGCCAGCCGGTCGGCCACGGCGTCGATCTCGGCGCCGAGGTTGCCCCGCAGGGTGGAATCGACCTTCTTGAAGACCTCGCGGATCCCGGCCTCGCGCAGGATCGCCGCCGTCTCCGCCACGCGCGCGTAGGCAGCGGCCGGCGCCAGGTGTCGGCTGGCCGTGTCGACCGCCACGACCCGCGCGTCGAGCCCGTGGCTCGGCGCGGTCGGGACCGCGGCGCCACCCGGCCGGAGCGCGAGCGCAGGGTCGAACAGGACCACCGTGGCGAGGCCGCGGCGCGCGAACTGGACGCCCGTGTCGGAGGCGCCGGTGAGGTCGTCGGCGATGATCCCGAGCGGCGTCACGCTACCCTCCCGTCCCGGTGCCCGCGGTAGAACCTCGTCGGGCAGTCAGCCGAGCCGCGCCAGCCGGTTTCACCCCATTCCCGCGAACCGGCGGCCACGCCAGAGAGCTTTGCCGGTCACACGCCGGCGCGACACCGGGGAGCGCGGCCGATGATCCGAGCGGACTCGTTGGCCCTCGCACCGCCCCGGACCCAGCCGGCGGCTCTGTCCGGGTCCGGCGAATCTTGTCAGCCGGCCCGGCCCAGGTCAAGTTGGCGCGGCTCACCGCGCTGGCAACCGAGCATGCCCTCGCTCTATCATCTATCGTCGAGTACAGGCGACATGGCCCGCCGACGCCGTGTACTATACCGGTCGATCAGACCGGCGGCGATGGGAGCGCGGCCATTGACGCGGGGCGAGGTCGGGGGCGGTCCGGGAGGGGAAATTTGACGATGGAGTGGGCGGGCGGCGCGGAGCCGAGGGGCATGCGAAAGGGCGCCGGCGGCCGGCGCGTGGCGGTCATCGGGCTGGGTGTCATGGGTCTGCCGGTGGCGAAGACGCTCATCGGCGCCGGGCTGCAGGTGGCGGGCTTCGACGTCCGGCCCG
>JBHOQZ010000795.1:0-4283 GCA_042408635.1 Chloroflexota bacterium | reverse complement strand
GCCACCGCGCCCGAGGCGGCGGCCCGCGAGGCCCGGCGGCGGGCGCGCGTGGCAGCCGGGCTGGCGGAGCTGCGCCTCTGGCTGGGCGATCTGCTCAGGGAGGGTCTGGCGCAGGCCACGGCGCAGCCGCCTGCCTACTGGGAGCGCGCGGTGGCCCGGCTGGTCGACGCCCAGGCGCCGGGGCTGGCGCGGCGACTGCAGGAGGCGGCCGCGCTGCCGATGGCGGGCGGCTCCGGCTGGCCGGCAGCCCTGCTCGAACGCCTGGCCCAGATCCACCTCATTGTCGAGGCGTTCGAGCGGCTCGACACGCTGCCGGAGGCGCTGCGCGAGGACGTGCGCGCCGCCATCGGTTGGACGATCCCGCAGGAGGCGCTCATGGCCGAGTCCGGCCGGCGCGATCGCTGGCTCGTCGCCGGCCGCACTGTCGCCGAGGAGGGGGGGCTGCGGACGCAGCGCACCTGGCTCCTCGGTGAGCGGAGCGGTCGCCGTGCGCTCGTGCTCCACTTCGCCTACGGCAACGCGCCGCTCGACGTCAGCCTCGTGCCCGGTGCCACGCTCGACGCCGAGCTGGTGTTCTATCCGAGCGCCTACCCGCTGCGGGCGGTCGTGAAGGCGCGGCGCGTCCCGACCGAGCGGCTGGCGGCATTGCCCGGCGCCATGCCGGTGCGCGACGCGCTCGCCGGCTACGCCGCGGCGCTGGCCGCGCTGCCCTGGCTCGACCGGTTTCCGCTTGCCCTGGGCCGCGTCGTGCCCCTCTACCGGGGCGGCGCGTGGCTCGCGCGCGGTCTGCCGACCGGAGAGACGCTCCCGCTGGCGCCGCGCTTCGAGGCGGGCTGGCGGCTGCTCGCGCTCAGCGGCGGCGAACCGATCGACCTCTTCGGTGAATGGGACGGGCAGAGCCTCCTGCCACTCGGCGCGGTCGCGGACGGCACGTTCGTCCACCTGGCCGACGACCCATCGTTTGCCGGGCTGATCGAGGAGGGGGAAGCGTGAGCGGGTGCCACGTCGAAGCCGTCTGGGACGACCTGGTCAAGAGCGCCCTCCTGGGCACGGAGCGACAGCCGGCCGACCTGGCTCCGCCCGACGGCGCGCTGGAGCCGACCTTCGCCGCGCTGCACGCTGCCGAGCCGGAGCGCGCGCTGCTCTCGGCCGCGGCGGTCACGGGGGTGTACCGGCGCGCGGGCTGGACGCCGCCGGTCGACGTGGCGGTGCTGCCCGCCCCGGCGCCCCCGGAGACGCTGCGTCCCTGCCCGCCCGCCGCGGCGCACCACCTCTGGACGATGCTCGCCGGGCAGCATCAGGACGCGCTCCCCGAGTGGTTGCGGGCGCTGGCCGCCCGCGGGCTGCGGGCGCCGCGGGCCGCGCTACCCAGCCTGCTCGATCTCGGCCGCCGGGCGTGCGATCTCCAGCCGGACATCCGGCCCGTGCTGGGCGAGCGGGGTGAGTGGCTGGCGCGGCGCCAGCCCGGCTGGACGTGGGCCGTGCGCCCCGACGACTCGGAGTGGGAGACGGGGAGTATCGAGGCGCGCGTCGAGGTACTGCGCCGCTGGCGCGCAACCGATCCGGAGCGGGCCCGTGAGCAGTTGGCGGCCGCCTGGCCCGCCGAGCCGCCCGAGCATCGCCGGGCGCTGCTGCCGGTGCTCGAGATCGGCCTCGGGCCGGCCGACGAGCCGTTGCTCGAATCCGCGCTCGACGATCGCCGGGCCGAGGTGCGCCGCCTCGCGGCCGACCTGCTGCGCCGCTTCCCCGAGTCGGGCCTCGTGCGGCGGCTCACCGACCGCGCGCTGCGCCACGTGACGCTCCGCGCCACGCCACATGGGCCGGCCGGGTCCACCGAGGCGGTGGCCGTCGCCATCGAGGTGACGCTGCCGGAGGCGTGCGACGAGGCGATGTGCCGCGACGGGGTCACGCCGGACCCGGCCGTGCCGGCCCGCGCCGGCGCCGTTGGGGGACTGATCGGGGAGCGGGCGTGGTGGCTGCGCGAGCTGATCGCGGCGGTGCCACCCGGAACCTGGTGCCGGCACTCCGGCGCACCGCCCGAGGCGATCGTCCGCGCCGCGCTCGACCACGAGTACGCCTATCCGCTGCTCGACGGCTGGCGCGTCGCGACGCTGCGCCACCGGGACCCCGACTGGGCCTGGGCGTTGCTGTCCGTGCGTTCGGCGATCCACCAGGAGCCCATGCCGGCGTCAACGCTGCTCGGCTGGGCGCTGTTCGAGCTCGTCACGTCGCGGCAGCCGGGGACCGGCAGGCAGGCAGCCAGGGCCGGTGGGCAGACGGCCAATGACGCCTCGGCCCTCTACTGGCTCGACCAGCCGCTGGCGGAGCTGATCGACGTGCTGCCCGACGAGCGCCGCGACAACTACCTGCTGGAGACGTTGATCGACCACCCCGAGCCGCTGGCGCCGAGGCACTTCGCGCTGCCGCTGCTCCAGCACGCCCGGCGCCCCTGGCGCCCGGAGCTGACGCGGGCCGTGGCGACGCACCTGGTCGTCCACGCCCACCAGGGCGGCTTCCACTACCTCTGGCAGCTCGAGGGGGCGCTGCGCGCCTTCGCCCTGGCCATGGCGCCGATGCCCGTCGACCAGGCGACCAACGGCTGGCGCCAGCCAGACGAGGCGCCGCCCGTGCTGCGGCGGCTCGTCTGGCTGCTCGAGTTCCGCCACGCCATGTACCGCGCCCTCGACGAGGACGCCGATGAGGATAGAGGCTGATGACGACACCGGACACGCGGGACGATCCGCCGGGAGCGGCGGTGACCGGGGACAACGGCGCCGCGAGCCTGCTGCGCGCCTACGCCGAGCAGGAGTACACCGAGGAACTCGACCACCTCGCCCGCGTCGACACGCGCCGCCGGCCGCCCAACTGGCGCCTCTCGCCCTGGGCGGTGGTGACCTACCTGCTGGGCGGCACGCTCGACGACGGCTACACCCTCTCGCCCAAGTACATCGGCAATCGCCGCCTGATCGAGATCGCGGTCGCCACCCTCGCCACCGACCGCGCACTGCTCCTGCTGGGCGTGCCCGGCACCGCCAAGACCTGGGTCTCCGAGCACCTGGCCGCGGCCATCTCGGGCGATTCGACGCTGATCGTCCAGGGCACGGCCGGCACCAGCGAGGACGCGATCCGCTACGGCTGGAACTACGCCCGCCTGCTCGCCGACGGGCCCTCCCGCGCCGCGCTCGTGCCCTCACCCGTGATGAACGCGATGGCCGAGGGGAAGATCGCGCGCGTCGAGGAGCTCACCCGCATCCCGTCCGACGTGCAGGACGCGCTCATCACGATCCTGTCCGAGAAGGCGCTGCCGATCCCCGAGCTGGGCGAGGCGGTGCAGGCGGTCAAGGGGTTCAACCTGATCGCCACCGCCAACGACCGTGACCGCGGCGTCAACGAGCTCTCGAGCGCGCTCAAGCGGCGCTTCAACACGGTCGTCCTGCCCACGCCCGAGACGATCGAGGCGGAGGTCGAGATCGTGCGGCTGCGGGTGGCGGCGCTCGGTCAGGCCCTCGAGCTGCCGGCCGAGCCGCCCGCCCTCGACGAGGTGCGGCGCGTGGTCACGCTCTTCCGCGAGCTGCGCTCGGGGCTCACGGTCGACGGCAAGACGAAGCTCAAGTCGCCCACCAGCACCCTCAGCCCGGCCGAGGCGATCTCGGTCGTCGGCCAGGGGCTGGCACTGGCCGGCCACTTCGGGGACGGGCGCCTGCGCGCGGGCGACATCGCGGCGGGGCTCGTCGGCGCGGTCGTCAAGGATCCGGTGCAGGACCGCGTCGTCTGGCTCGAATACCTGGAAACGGTCGTGAAGAAGCGCGACGGCTGGCGCGACCTCTACCGTGCCTGCCGCGAGGTGAGCGCGTGAGGCGATGACGCTCCACCTCTTTGGAGTCCGCCACCACGGACCGGGCTGCGCGCGCAGTCTGCGCCGGGCGCTCGAAGCGCTCGAGCCGGACATCGTGCTGGTCGAGGGGCCGCCCGACGCCAACGACCTGCTGCCGCTGGTCACGCACGAGGCGATGCGGCCACCGGTCGCGCTCCTCGTCTACGCGCCGGACGAGCCGCGCCGCGCTGCCTTCTTCCCGTTCGCGGTCTTCTCGCCGGAGTGGCAGGCCCTCGACTACGCGCTGCGCCGCGGCGTGCCGGTCCGCTTCATGGACCTGCCCGTCGCCCACCGCTTCGCGCTGCAACCCGCGCCGCCCGTGCCCGGTCTCGCCGACCCGAACGCGCCGGCCGACGCTCCGCCGACTCCCGGCCCGCCGGCCGCCGTGCCAGGCGCCGCGGTGGGCAAC
>JBHOQZ010000789.1:0-3285 GCA_042408635.1 Chloroflexota bacterium | reverse complement strand
GCTGCGGCTGCGCCGCGCCGGCAACAAGCTCTTTGCCGACCTCGTCATCGACGTGCCGCGCACCACGTCCTTCCCGGCGACCCACGACATCGCCGAGGCGGTCGAGGCGGCGGTCCAGCGCGTCGTGCCCACGGCCGACGTGGTCGTCCACGTCGAGCCGGCTGTGAGCCCGAACGAGCGCACGGCCGAGCAGATCCACCTGCTCGCCCGCCAGCAGGGTGTGCGGGCTCACGACGTGCGCCTGCGCCGCGTAGGTGGGCAGTTCGACGCCGACCTGCACCTCGAGGTGCCACCCGAGATGACGCTCGCCCGCGCCCACGCGGCGGCCGACTCGCTTGAGTCGGCGGTGCTCGCGGCCAACCCGGCCATCCGTTCGGTAAATGTCCACCTCGAGGCGCCGGGCGACGAGGAGGCGCACCACGAGGAGCTGACGGCGCGCCTGCCCGAGCTACAGCGACGCATCGAGCGGATTGCCGACGAAGTGGCGGGCCTGGGCGCCACCCACGAGGTGCGCATCTACCGCCACCCGGACGAGGCTGACGTCATCGACCTCGTGCTCCACATCGACTTTCCGGCCGATGCGCCGGTCGACGCGGTCCACGAGGCCTCTTCGCGCATCGAGCGGCTGCTGCGCGCCCGCCTACCCGGCCTCGGTACCGTCCTCATCCACGCCGAGCCGAGCGGTGGCGCCGCCTCCCAGCCGCGCGAGACTTACCCCGGCAGCTCCCGCACCTCCTGAGCGATCGGTTCCATTGATCAACCGGTGGCGCGAGGGTCGGGCGCGTGTCCAGCAGGAGCCAGGTGGCTGGTGGCAGGCGCCTGGCGGTCGGGCTCGCCGCTAGAAGACCTCGTCGCGCTCGCCGGACTCGAACTCGTGGGTGCGGTGGTCGAGGTCGGCGGGATCGAGGACGCCGCGCTCGACGAGGACCGCTTCGAGCGCGGCGAGCCAGCGGCGGTAGTAGGGCACGGTCTGGTCGTCGGCGGTGGCAGCCAGGTGGGCGCAGAGCCGCTCGGCGAACTCGGGCCAGGCAAAGAGGCTCTGCCCGTGGAGAGCGATCGCCATGCCGAACGCGCGGGCCTCCCACGGCTCGGCGAAGGTGAGCTCTCCGTTCCTGCGCGGGAGCGCGATGGGACCGTCCATCTCCGCGATGAGGCGGTCGACGACCGCGCCGGCCGCGCCGCCCTCGGTCGGTGGCCCGCTCACGGCCGCGACCCCGCCCGCGCCGGCACTGTGACCTGCGCCACGCCGATCATCGCGTCGCGGGTCACGATCCCGGCCAGCTCCTCCTGCGTCCACCCCTCGGTGCCCGCGGGCCGCACCGGCAGCACCATGTAGCGCAGCTCCGCGTTGCTGTCCCAGACGCGGATCTCGACCGACTCGGGCAGCTCGAGGCCGAACTCGCGCAACACGGCGCGCGGCTCGATCACGGCGCGCGAGCGGTAGGCCGGGTTCTTGTACCAGGTCGGCGGCAGGCCGAGCACCGCCCACGGGTAGCAGGAGCAGAGCGTGCAGACGATCATGTTGTGGACCTGCGGCGTGTTCTCGACCACCTTCAGCTCGTGGCCGACGAAGCCGTACTCCGCCACCGTGCCGGTGCCGTCCGCCAGCAGCCGCTCCCTGAACGCGGGGTCCAGCCAGGCGCGCGCCACGATCTGGGCGCCGCGTAGCGGGCCGGTGTCCTGCTCGTAGTTGCGCACCATCTCGTCGACGAGCGCGCTGGAGAGGATGCCCTTCTCGATCAGCAGCGACTCGATCGCCTTGGTGCGCAGCGCCTCGAACGACTCGGCTGGGCGGTGGTGTTGATGGCGGCTGTCTGCCTGCGCGTGCCCATGGTCGTGGTGAGCGTGATCCTGACCGCTCATGCCGATGCCTCCTCCCCGCCGCCAGCCGGCGCGGCCGGCTCGAGGTAGCTCTCCCACAGCTCGATCTGAAGCGTCTGCCCTGTCTCCGCCGACTCGCCCCACAGCTCGCGCGCCGCGAAGCGCACGCTATAGACGATGCCGGGGTTCGGGCCAAGACCCATGCCGTTCGTGTCAGGAAGCGGGGCGGTGTAGAGGATGTGGGTGACGACTCCCTGCTTGCCGCGCACGTAGCGCGGGAGCCGGGTATGGCCGCTGGGGTGGACGTTGCGCGCGCGGACGCGATCGCCTAGCGCGAAGCGGGGCGCGTCGGTGACCGGGACGGCGCCGTGGCGCGGCACGCTCGCGAGCCTGGCGCGCACCGCCGCGTCGTCACCGGTTGGGCGGGGCGCCTGCGGATCGGTGCTCAACGCCGCCATGCGGGCCTCGATCTCCTGGGTGGTGAGCACACCCTTTTCGATCAGGTTCCTCTCAACGCTGGCGAGCCAACGCTGGTAATAGCTTGACTGGAGGTAGCGAACGGGGTCCATGCGCTCGATAGCCCAGCGGAACTCGTCAAGATTGTAGAGCCCCGCTGCGATGGACGCCCGCATCACCGCATTGACACGCGGCTCCCATGGTTCGTGCCAGGCGAGCTCATCGCGCTCGATCCGCCCGAAGCACTGCATGCCGCCCATATCATGGATCCCGTTCACGCTTTGCCCTCGCCTCTCGCTCCGACCCGGCGTCGCCTAACCGCTCCCGCGTGCTTCACAGCGCGGAGCCATCACCCGTGCCTCAATTATGCAAGCGTTGACCGGAGGGCGCAATGGCTCGCTTGCCCAGTCGATTCTGACAACTGGGGCCAGAGCGGACGTCGGCGCCGCCCGCTTGGGCAGGCGCAGCCGCTGCTCCCCTCGGTTGGGATAGGGACGGCGGCCGGGGCAGACGCGGAGCTGGCCCGGCCGCCGCAGGATCACGCCTGCCCCAGCGACTCGCGGATGAGCTGGGTCGCCCGGTCGAGGTCGTAGGTGACGCGGTTCTGGTTGCGCATCAGGCGCGTCCGCAGGAACCTGTGCGCGTCGCTCGACGGATCGAGCGTGCCGATCTCGTTCGCGCCGCGCAAGAGCGGCACCGCCGGCAAGGGCAGCGCCAGGTCGTGGTCGAACGGGTCGGCCGAGGCGTAGTTGAGCGGCACCAGGATGCGCGACAGGCGCAGCAGCAACGTGTTGAGGCGGCGCGCCGTCGCGGCGTCCGGGTTCGAGCCGGCCGCCTTGACCGCCGCGCTCAGCCGCTCGGCCTCGGCCACCAGCCGCTCGGCCGCCTCGACCGACGGCGAGAGGTCGGCCGCGCGGCCCGCCTTCTCGGCGTAGCCGCGGATCGCGTCGCGGATTTCGGCCGCGGTGGCGGCGTAGTCGAGCGGCAGCACGGGCGCGGTGCAGAGGC
>JBHOQZ010000788.1:0-2726 GCA_042408635.1 Chloroflexota bacterium | reverse complement strand
GGGACCAGCTAGCCGCGGCGCCGCCCCGTTCGCCCGGGCGCGCCGCGCCGAGCACGCCGCTCGAGCCGGCTGAGTGTGCCGGGTCGGGCGGATCAGCGTGGGCTCGGTAGATGCCGCGCGGCTCAGCTCGGCAGGCGCTCGATCCCCCAGACGCGCACCGCCACGCCCTCGCTGTAGTGGAGAAGCGGCTCGCCGGCCGGGGTCGGCAGTCCGTCGGCGGCCAGCAGGTTGCCGCTGAGGTGGAGCAGTTCGGCCCGGCGCAGGGGCCAGGGTCGGTGGTGCGCGCGCACCCGCAGCAGCCGATCCGAGCGGGGCGCGGCGTAGAGGCAGTAGCGCTCGGTCAGGAAGAACGCGAGCGATGCCGGCTCCGCCTCCGGCAGCGGCGCGCCGATGCGGTAGCGCAGGTCGAGGTGGGCCGGCGGCGAGCGCCGATCGACCCGGCGGGCGCGGTAGGTCACCGTCGCGCCGTCGCGGCGGATGCGGAAGCGCGCTCGATAGTAGGGCAACCGCCAGACCGCCCGCGCCGCCTCGACCGCGAGTGGGTTGGCGGCGTCGAGCGAGAAGAACCAGACACCCGGCGCCTCGCCGTCGAGGTGGACGTAGGTGCGCACGTTGAGCTCGGCGAAATCGGCCAGCGAGCGCAGCCGCGGCGCCCACCAGGGGCGCACGTTCGCCATCTGGAACGGCACGACGCCCAGCCAGGCACGCCCGTCGAACGTGTCGACGCTCAACCGGGCCGGGATGTGCGGCCGCAACGCCTCCACCGGCACCGGCCAGTGCAGGAAGACGAGCTGCAACCAGTTCTGGTGCCAGCCGAAGCGGCCGGCCGGCGGCAGCCGCATGGCGACCCGGGCGGCCGTGTGCGGACCAGCACCCGTGACCGGCGCCTCTTCTGGACTCATCGTGCCTCCGTCGCCTCGACCGCGCTGGGCGCGCTGCCGGCATACCCGGCGGACGGCGCATTCGCGTCGGCCTTCCCGGCACGCCCCGGGCGGCCAGGGCGCGGCGCGCGGCCGCCGCGGCCGACTCGGGCATCGTCGCAGCCGATTCCTAGCGCATCGGGCGTGCCCGATCTGCGGCTCCACCCACGCGACGACCGCTCCCACCGGGGAGCGGTCGAGTTGGCGGGGCAAGGCACCACCTGCCGGCGTGCCAGCGCTGGCTGAGGGCTTCGTGGCGTCGCAAGTCCTGGTCGAGCTCGCCAGACGCGCCCTCTACCTCGTGCCAGCGCCGGCTGGAGGTGTTCGTGGCGTCGCAAGGGCCGGGTGGAACCGGGGCTGCCGGGGCAGTGCATCGACCGGTAAACTGACGTGGCGGCTAATTCCGCCGGTTGGTACAGCTTAGGATGCCGGCTGGATCTGGAAGAGCACCTGACCCTCGGGCGATCGGCGGTATTTCACCGTCACACCCCGCTGCTTGCTCGCCATCGTGAGGCGACGCTTCACGGTCCGTTGACTTTCGCCCTCGGCAAGTGAGATGCGGCCCCAATCGCCCACCTTAAGCGTGTCGAGAAACGTAACGTACTCGCTCAAATCGAGGGCCGGTGCGCGGCGCTTCCCGAGTTTCTGAACCTCAGCCTCGCTCAGTTTTTCGAATGTCGGCACGACTGTCTCCTCCAACCCTCTCACGTGGTTCACTCCGCATCATAGCATACATTCAGCGATCGCTACGTCGCTGCGGTTGACCGAACCGAAAACGAGCAGGCGTGTCCGTAACGCATTGCGTTCGGCGTGAGCCCAATCCGCGCAAGCGCACCCGATTCGCCGATCGTACGGTCTGCGTGGTCGGTCCGGCAGATCAACCTCGCACCGCCGCGTGACCACCGAGAACGGAAGACCTCGTCTGCACCCGCACGGCGGCCGTTGCCGGCGCGGCAGCACACGGTCGCGGACCCGGCGGCCAGGCGGAGTACCGGCCGCGCAGTACGACGCGCCGGGCGCGACTGCCCGCCCCTTGGCATTTCCGCACCGATGGGATATTATAGATGAGGAGATCAGAAACCTTGATAACAAGATGCTCAACTCTTTAGAGCAAGTATGGCGGTGCCGGGTCGGGAGCTGGCCGCACCGCGGGAGGAGCTACGACGCATGAACTTGAACAAGCTCACCGAGAAGGCGCAGGAGGCGGTGCTGGCGGCCCAGCGGTTGGCCGAGGAGCGGCACCACAGCCAGATCGAGCCCGAGCACCTGCTCCACGCGCTCATCACCCAGCAGGGGGGCATCGTCCCGGCCGTGCTAAACCGGCTGGGCGTGCCGCCCGCCCGCGTGCTGGCGCAGGTCGACGCCGCGCTGAACGCCATGCCGCGCGTCACCGGCCAGACGCAGGTCTACGTGTCGCCGCGCTTCAAGCACGTCTTCGACGCCGCCCAGAGCGAGGCCGACCGCCTCAAGGACGACTACGTCTCGACCGAGCATTTCCTGCTCGCGCTCGCCGACGAGGGGGTCGACAACACGGTCGCGCAGCTCCTGCGCCGGCTGGGCATCAACCGCGATGCCCTCTACGCCGTGCTTCAGAGCGTGCGCGGCGGTCAGCGGGTCACTAGCCAGAGCCCGGAGAGCACCTACGAGGCGCTGGCGAAGTATGGCCGTGACCTCACCCAGCTCGCCCGGCAGGGCAAGCTCGATCCGGTCATCGGCCGCGACGAGGAGATCCGGCGCGTCATCCAGGTGCTGTCGCGCCGCACCAAGAACAACCCCGTGCTGATCGGCGAGCCGGGCGTCGGCAAG
>JBHOQZ010000782.1:0-4203 GCA_042408635.1 Chloroflexota bacterium | reverse complement strand
ACTGCGGTGCCGAGGGCCCAACCGAGGATCCCGAGATCGAGGCGCTGCGGGCGCGCCAACAGCGCAACTTCCTGGCGACCCTCTTCTTCTCCCAGGGCGTGCCGATGCTGTTGGGCGGGGACGAGCTCGGCCGCAGCCAGGGTGGCAACAACAACGCCTATTGCCAGGACAACGAGGTCTCCTGGTTCGACTGGGAGCTGGGCGACGCCCAGCGCGCCCTGCTCGAGTTCACCCGGCGCTTGATCCGGCTGCGGCGCGAGCACCCGACCCTGCGCTACCCGAAATACTTCCTCGGGCGCCGCTTCGTGCCCGGCACCGTGATCAAAGATCTCACCTGGTTCAAGTACGACGGCACCGAGATGACCGACCAGGAGTGGGGCGACGGCGAGGCGCGCTCGCTCGGGATGCTCCTGACCGGCGATGCGATCGACCTGCGCGACCGGCGCGGCCGCCCGGTGCCCAGCGACACGCTGATGCTCCTGCTCAACGCGCACCACGAGCCGATCCCGTTCGTGCTGCCGCCGATCACCATCGAGAGCCCCGGCTGGGAGGTGCTGGTCGACACCTTCCGCGCCGATCCGGCGATCCTCCCCGGCGACCCCGACCAGACTGTCTACCAGGCAGGCGACGAGTACCCGCTCGAAGGCCGGTCGCTCGTCCTCCTGCGCGTCATCCGCCGCCGCTAGGTCGTCCCTGATCGGGCCATCGCGTCGTCTACGAGGCCAGCCGTGCGAAGCCGAGGCCCGATGCAGCCGATGACAGGGTGCGTGCGCTGCCTCGCCCGGAACCGGGCCGCCTGGCGTGCTGCCTGGCTGGTTGTGGCGCTCCTGCTCGTCGGTTGCCCCCCGTGGGGCGATGGGCCGAGCGGGCCGGTGGATGAGTCGGCTGCTCAGCCGACGGCGACCGCGCTGCCGACGCCGCTGCCCACGCCGAGCCAGACGCTGGCCCAGAAGCGCCGGATCACCGTGAGGACGCAGGCCACCGTGCCCGACGCGCTGGAAGTACGGCCGCCCGCCGCCATGCCCCTACTTGTATGACGGACATCTCTCGCCGTGACTGCCGGTGAGGATATCCCCCTCTTCATCGCCGCCTCAGGAAAGCTCAGGCTAGTGTTGACGCCGTTCGACAGCAGGCGTCCGCGAGTCGAGATGAGCCTAGTGGCGGAGTCCTGGTTAAGAACCGGCTTCACCCGCCCGGCAAGCGTGTTGTGGTCAGGCCGGTTGCTGCACACCAGTGGCTGGTGCGCCCCGACCCGCGACGCAGCGGCAAGCGTGTTGTGGTCAGGCCGGTTGCTGCACGGCCGCCGGCCGCTCCCGTCGCTCTCGATCGACACCGAGATCCGGTTTCGCGCGGCGGCGGAAGCTGCGTCGTGCGCGTGGTGCATAGCTGGTTCGCGAGCAGCGACGACTGGGACGGCCAGTTCGAGGGCCACGCGTACGGCTGGGTGATGTTCTTCCGCATCCTGCGCCTCGCCCTCACCCACTTCCGCGGCCCGCCCGGCCTGTCGTTCCAGGTGATGGGCGTCGCTCCGGAGCCGAAAGCGGAGGCGTGGCGGGCGCTGACCGACGCGCTCGGCCTCGGCGGGGCGGCCGTGGGCGAGCGGCGGCGTGCCCCCGCCGGTGCGCCGCCGCTCGCCGGCATGGTCGAGAGGACGGGCCCCGCCGAATACCCGGAAGAGCTGATCCTGCGGCTCGACGAGCCCGCCCCCGGTCTCGCCCACCTGTTCGCCATGTCGATGGCCGGCCAGGTGTACCTGCCGATCCCGTGCTACCTGTACGGCGAGCAGGCGCCGGCTGCCCTCGCCTGCGCCGAGCCGGCGTGGCAGGTGTGGATCGGCGAGCGGTTCGCGCCGGCAGAGGCCTCCCCCGGCGGCGCGTGAGGCCGAGCGGGCCGTCAGCGCGCGAGCGTGGCCAGAGGTGGTTGCGCCCGCGGGTGCGCTTCGCGGTAGCCCCCCGGCTCACGCCCGCTCGGAGCGGCGCCGCCCGACCGCCGAGTTCGGCGCGACGTCGTCAGACCGGTGCGCCCGCACCTGACTCGCGGGTGGTGGCGAGTTGCTTGCCGAGCCAGGCGAGCTCGAACCGGTCGTCCGGGGCCGGCTCGCTGCCGGCCCCGGCGAGCGTGCGCCGCGCCTCCGCCAGCAGCGTCGCCGCCGACCCGTGGCCGCCCCGTCCGAATGGGACGGCAGCCTGGTTGAGCCAGGTCATCGCTCGGTCGTAGGCGTCGCCGTCCTGTCGACCGGCCAAGGGCCGGATCGTGGCCCGGGCCGGAGGCGGCTACCGCTTCTGGCGTCGGAGGGTCATCGTCATGAACGGGTGCCAGGTGCCGTCGTCGCCGAGGACGTGGGAGGACATCACGCGGTGGTCGTCGCTCTTGATCTCGATGATGTCGCGGTACTTCGCGAGGCCGCCGTTGCCGGTCATGCTGGGGCCGTCCGCTTCCAGCGTCAGCACCCGCCCCTCGGCGTCGAGCGTGCCAGTGTAGACCCAGCGGTAAGTCATCATCGAGGCGATGAAGGTGCCCACGAAGTGGCCCCGTTCAGCGTCGTAGCTGAGCGTCATCAGCGTGGTTGCGGCGTGACGGCCGGGCATCTCGCCCCGGCCCTCGGCCAGCACCCAGAGCTCGCCGAGCGAGCGTACGCTCTCGGTGCCGGTGGAGCGCTCGACGGGTCCCTCCGGCCCCATCGACGCCTCGATTTCGTAGGTCCACTCACCCACGAGCCGCTGGAGCCAGCGGTGCTCCGCCTGCGGTTTGGCGAACATCACGTCACCGTGATCCGCGGTAGCCTGAGTCTGAGTGGGCTCGGTCGTCGTCATGGCGTGCTCACCTTCTCTGATCGCCTGCGATCGCGCGCTGCCGGGGCACCTCGTGCCGGGGCTCGTCGTGTCGGAGGGGCGGGCGGAGCACGCCGTAACAGCGCGCGGGCTCGGCTCGGTGGCAGACGCGGCCATGACCTCGGCTGGGTGAGGGGGGAGACGCCGCCGGGAACGACGCCGTCGACTGGTACACATGTTCTCTACACCAGCGACAGGCGGCGGGTCTGTGAGGGTGATCACGTTCGCCGGCCCACGCGATCCCGGCCGCCCGAGCGGCGCCACGCGGTGAGCCGGCGCCCCAGCATCCTAGCCGGCGGGTGTGACAGGTGGCACGCGGCGGCGTAAACTCCGGGTCAAGGTTGAGCCGAGCGGGGCGGGGAGGCAGGCTGTGATCGGTCCCGAGGTGATGGCGGGCTGGATCGAGGATCTGGGTCAGATCGGGCGGCTGCCGCCCGACGACTCCGGGCAGGATCGGGGGCTCTGGCGGCGCCCCTACACCGACGAGGACGAGCGGGCGCTTGCCTGGGTGCGCGAGCGCGCCGAGGCGGCCGGGCTGCGGGTGCGCCGAGACGCCGCCGGCAACCTGATCGCCCGCCTCGACGGCAGCGACCCGGCGGCAACGGTGGTGGCGACCGGCTCGCACCTCGACACGGTCAGGAGCGGCGGCAAGTACGACGGCGCGCTCGGCGTGCTGGCGGGGCTGGCGGCGCTGGCGGACCTGGCCGAGCGGCGCGGCCGGCCGCAGCGTCCGCTCGAGCTGCTCGTCTTCGAGGGGGAGGAGGGCAACCGCTTCCCCGGCTTCATCGGCTCCTACGCGATGATCGAGGGGCGCACCGCGGCCGACTTCGACGGGCTGGTCGACGCCGACGGGGTCACCGCGAGCGCGGCGCTGCGCGCGGTCGGGCTCGACCCGGCGCGGCTGCCCGAGGCGTGCCGGAGCGACCTGGGCGCCTTCGTCGAGCTGCACATCGAGCAGGGGGCGGTCCTCGAACGAACAGCGACCGAGCGCGGAATCCGCGAGGCGGACGGCGGCATGGTGGGGATCGTGACCGCCATCGTGGGTGCGCGCCAGCTCCGGCTGACGTTCACCGGCGCGCCGGGCCACGCCGGCACGACGCCGATGGCCGGGCGGCGCGCACCCACGATGGCGGTCACGATCCCCACCATGCCGCCGTCCGCCTCGCGGATTCCGCGCTCGGTCGCTGTTCGTTCGAGGACCGCCCCCTGCTCGATGTGCAGCTCGATGAAGGCGCCCAGGTCGCGCCGGCGCGCCTCGGGCAGCCGCGCCGGGTCGAGCCCGACCGCGCGCAGCGCCGCGCTCGCGGTGACCCCGTCGGCGTCGACCAGCCCGTCGAAGTCGGCCGCGGTGCGCCCCTCGATCATCGCGTAG
>JBHOQZ010000778.1:0-10316 GCA_042408635.1 Chloroflexota bacterium | reverse complement strand
CGGGCGACATCGGCGCCGTCGCCAAGCTCCAAAACACCGGCACCAGCGACACCCTCTGCGGGCGGGACCACCCGCTCGTGCTGGCGCCCGTGGTCTTCCCGCGCCCGCTCTACAGCGCTGCCGTCGAGCCGAAGACGCGCGCCGACCTCGACAAGCTGGGCGATGCGCTCAACCGCCTGATCGCCGAGGATCCCACGCTCCACGTCCACAAGGACACCGACACCAACGAGACGATCCTCTCCGGCATGGGCGAGTCGCACATCGACCTCGCGGCGGAGCGCCTGCACCGCAAGTTCGGCGTGGACGTGCAGATGAACACGCCGCGCGTCTCCTACAAGGAGACGATCCAGATGCCGACCCGGGCCGAGTACAAGCACAAGAAGCAGACCGGCGGGCGCGGCCAGTACGGACACGTGCTGATCCGGCTTGAGCCGCTCGAGCGCGGTCAGGGGTTCGAGTTCGCCGAGGAGGTCGTCGGCGGCAACGTCCCGCGCAACTTCATCCCGGCCGTCGAGAAGGGGATCCGTGAGACGCTGCCCGAGGGCGTGCTCGCCGGCTGCCCGGTCGTGGATGTGCGGGTCGTGCTCTACGACGGCTCCTCCCACCCGGTCGACTCCTCCGAGATGGCGTTCAAGCTCGCCGCGAGCCAGGCGTTCAAGAAGGCGATGGAGCAGGCGCGGCCCGTCCTGCTCGAGCCGATCATGCGCGTCAAGGTCACCGTCCCCGAAGCCTACATGGGCGATGTGATGAGCGACCTGACCAGCAAGCGCGCGCGCGTGCTCGGGATGGACACCCAGAGCGGCGTGAGCGTGGTCGAGGCGTTGGGGCCGCTGGCCGAGCTCCAGCACTACGCCGCCAGCCTGCGCAGCATCACCCAGGGCCGCGGCGTCTACGAGATGGAGTTCTCCCATTACGAGGAGGTGCCCCAGCACATCCTCCCCGAGGTGGTCGCCACCGTCCGCAAGCAGCGCGAGGAGAAGAAGGACTAGCCTCCTCCCCATGCCAGATGAGGCCGGGCTCCGCGTGCAACTCCTCACGCGGAGCCCGGCCTGGCTGTGCCCCGGGCAGCGCGGGCTCAGGCGCGGCTGTAGCGGTCGACGAGCTGGGAGACGCGGCCGGCGATCCGCTCGGCGGTCTCGCGCAGCGCGCGCGCCTGCGGCGAGTCGGGGTGGGTGATCAGCACGGGCAGGCCCGCGTCGCCCGCTACCCGGATGCTCGGGTCGATCGGGATGGCGCCGAGGAACGCGATGCCCAGCCGCTCGGCCGCGCGCTCGGCGCCGCCGTGGCCGAAGATGTCCGTGCGCTCCCCGCAGCAGGGGCAGACGAAGTAGCTCATGTTCTCGACCATGCCCAGAATCGGCACGTTGACCTGGCGGAACATGCTGAGCGAGCGGGTCGCGTCCATGAGCGAGACATCCTGCGGGGTGCTCACGATCACTGCGCCGGTGGGCGCCACGAGCTGCGAGACCGAGAGCGCCGCGTCGCCCGTGCCTGGCGGCAGGTCGATGACGAGGTAGTCAAGCTCACCCCAGTCGACGTCGCTCAGGAACTGGCGGATCGCGCCGTGGATGAGGGGGCCGCGCCAGATCACCGGCGTCTGCTCGTTGCTGAAGAAGGCAAGCGACATCACCTTGACGCCGTGGCTCTCGACCGGCACGATCTTGCCGCCGCGCTGGGTGACGGGCGCGCTGGCACCAATCATGAGGGGGACGTTAGGACCGGTGATATCGGCGTCGAGGATTCCGACCTTCGCGCCAGCCTGGGCGAGCGCCACCGCCAGGTTAACCGAGATCGTCGTCTTGCCGACGCCGCCCTTGCCCGAGGCGACCGCGATCGTATTCTTGACCCCGGGGATAAGGTTGTCGCCGCCGCGCGGCCCGCGCGAGGCGACGCGTGCCTCGAAACTGATCTCGACCGCGGTCACGCCGGGTACCTTCAGCACCGCCTCGCGCGCCTCGCGCTCGATCCGCTCCTTCATCGGGCAGGCGGGCGTCGTCAGCTCGATCGTGAAGGCGACCCGGCCCGACGGCTCGATCGCGACGTTTTTGATCATCCGGCGGGCCACCAGGTTGCCACCCAGCTCCGGCTCCTGCACAGAACTGAGCGCCAGCAGCACCTGCGGCTCCGTTACCGCACCCATCGTGTCTTCCCCTCTTCCCAGAACAGCCGCGGCGTGACACCCTTGTCTTCGCCGCCCGGTGCAGGTCGGACGACCCGGGCCTCACCCGGTCGCCAACACACCCGGCAACCAGCGCCCCGGCCGGCCGATCCGCCCGGCTCACCTGGCGGTCAGCCACCCCCGATTCTATCATTGAATAGGGCAGGCGTTTGACCACGCTCCGCCGAACCGCGCTGAGCGGCCCGTTGCGCGACGCCACGGCAGCCGCGCTCCGGCTGAGGGACGGCACGGCCCGCACATTGCTCCGGTCGGCGCGACCCGATCCTGGGAGGCACGCATGCTCCACCGCCTCGGCTACGCCTGCATTGCCCTCGGCAGCAACGCGACGACAAACCGCGGGACGATCCTCCGCAACGCCACCCCCGAGCGGCTGCGGGCGCTCATCGCCGCCAACCTGGCCGGCCTCGGCGAGGTGCTGCGCTACAACGTCCGCATCGGGGTGCGCCTCTTCCGCATCAGCAGCGACATCATCCCGTTCGCCTCCCACCCCATCAACACCGTTGAGTGGTGGACCGAGTTCGCGGCTGAGTTGCGCGCGCTCGGGGACTACGCGCGCGCCACCGATCAGCAGCTCTCGATGCACCCATCGCATTTCACGGTGCTCAACGCGCCTGACCCGCGGGTGCTGGCCGGCGCGCACCGCGATCTCGACTGGCACCACCGCTTCCTCGACGCGCTCGGCTGCGGTCCCGAGGCGAAGCTCATCCTCCACCTGGGTGGTGTCTACGGCGATCGCGCGGCGTCGCTGGCGCGCCTGGTCCAGGCGGTGCGCGACCTGCCCCCGGCGCTGCGCGCCCGGATCGTGGTCGAGAACGACGATCGGCTCTGGAGCGTCGATGAGGCGCTCCACGTCCACGCTGAGGTCGGCGCGCCAGTGGTGTTCGACTGGCTCCATCACCGCTGCCGTCCCGGCGAGCGCGATCCCGACGACCCGGCCGACCTACGCGCGCTCCTGGAACGGGTCGCGTCCACGTGGCACGGCCAGCCCATCCTGCCGAAGCTCCATTTCAGCTCTCAGGAGCCGGGCGCGAAGCGAGGTGCTCACGCCGATTATGTCGACCCAGCGGAGTTCCGCCGCTTCCTCAGCTGCGCCGAGGGGATCGACTTCGACTGCATGCTCGAGGCGAAGGCGAAGGACCTCGCCCTCCTCCAGCTCCGCTGCGATCTCCAAGGGGACAATCGGCCCGCTGCCGGTAAGTCCGCCATTGATCGGTCAGACGTCGCTGCCGTGGGCGAGGGGGCCGAGACAGCGACCGACGCTGGCGCCGACATCTGAGCGGCGCCGCTGCGTTTCCCGCCACCGGCTGCCCCGCTGCGCCTTGGGCCCCGGTTCCGATCTGTGCCGAGTCAGGGCCGGGCGATCTTCGACGTCGGCCGGTTCTGTCACCCCTCTTTTCCGCGCCGGGACCGGGGCTGGATCGGCGGCCGGCGTCCGCTCACCTCCCGCACCGGTTCGTGTCGAATCGTTGCTCCAGCCGCACGACGAAAAAAGCCTGCAATCATTGTTCAGAAAAATTCATATGTTCTCTTTGTGATCATGAATTTCTCTCAGGAGAAGACCACGCCCCAGGGGAGCGGGTGCTACCCCCTACCGGGCGTGGTCGTTCCTGGCGCACGCGGCGCGGGCGTGCTGGGAGCGCGCTGGCTCGTTGGCGCGACCGGTGGTGGAGGATCAGCGTGGCTCGGGGGCGTTCTCCCACGTGTCGCCTGCTTCGTCGCGCTCCTGGCGGCCGGGCTGGCGCTGGCCGTGCTGCCCACCGTGCGGGCCCAGACTCCGCCCGGGCCACCCTACGGTGCGCCGCCGCCCGGCAGCGGGCCGCTGATGCTCGGCCGCTTCACCGTCGAGACGATCACCGGGAGCTTGAGCGAGCCGACCGCGTTCGCCTTCTACCGCGCCATCATCTCCGGTGACCTGCGCCGGCTTCGCTACTCGATACCGACCCCGCCGCCGAGCGGCACGAGCTATCTGATCGACCTGACCTGGACCAGCGCGACCAACGGCTGGGGCCCGGTCGAGAAGGACCGCAGCAACGGCGAGACCGCTGCCGGCGACGGGCGCACCATCACCCTCAACACCGTGAGCTATCCCAAGGGGGTAGGGCTGCAAGCAGCCTCGGACGTGCGCTACTACTTGGGTGGGACCTGCTCGACGTTCACCAGCGACATGGGCGTCGACGACGAGGCGGGCACGGCCGGGTCGGTGGTGTTCAAGGTGTGGGCGGACGGGACAAAGCTGTACGACAGCGGGGTGATGACGGGAACGACGGCGACCGAGAGCGTGAGTGTGAGCCTGACGGGGTAGACGGAGCTGGCGCTGATCGTGACGGACGGGGGGGACGGGAATGGCTCGGACCACGTCGACGGGGCCAACGCGCGTCACCGGCGGCTCGGGCACCACCGGCGGCACGGCTGTGCCGCCGACCGCGACGCCCGTCACTGCGACCGCGACAGCGGCCCCGGTCACTGCCACGCCGGCCTTGCCGACGGCGGGACTGCTGGATATGGCGCCCCCGCAAATCACCGCCGTGACCGCCGACAACATCCGGTCGGACCGGGCGCGCATCACCTGGCGGGCTAACGAGGACTCCACGAGACAGCTGGAGGACGGCACGGCGACCGCGTACGGCCAGCAGACGACGCTCGATCCGACGCTGACGCTCAACCACACGGTGCAACTGCGCAACCTCTCGCGCGGCACAACGTACCACTACCGCGCGACGAGTCAGGACGCGGCCGGTAACGTCGCGGTCTCGGGCGACTTCACCTTTACCACCACGCCCTGACGTCCGCCCTGGTCCGGTCGCGGGGACGGGCACGTGCGGCTGCCCGGGCTCGTGACCGGACTGCCCCACGACCGGACGGCGTGAGCAGGCACGCCCGATCGGCCGGCTTGGCTTGCTATACTGCGGACACGATGCAGTCTTCGCTCTTCGAAACGGGCCCCGGCCAGCCGGGTGAGCCGCTCGCGGCCCGCATGCGACCGCGGACGCTCGGTGAGTTCGTCGGGCAGGCGCACCTGCTCGGGCCGGGCCGGGCGCTGCGCCGGCTGATCGAGACCGGCCGGATCGGCTCGATCGTGCTCTGGGGGCCGCCCGGCATCGGCAAGACCAGCCTGGCGCTCCTGATCGTGCAGCAACTCGACGCGCACCACGAGTTGCTGAGCGCCGTCTCGGCCGGCGTGGCGGAGTTGCGGCGCATCGTCGAGGCGGCCACGAAGCGGCTGCGCAGCGGGGGCCGGACGGTCGTGATCGTCGACGAGGTTCACCGCTGGAGCAAAAGCCAGCAGGATGGGCTGCTGCCCCACGTCGAGGCCGGCACGATCCTCCTGATCGGCCTGACCAGCGAGAACCCCTACTTCGACCTCATCCCCGCGCTGCGGTCGCGCCTGCGCATCATCCGCCTCGAACCGCTGGCGCGCGACGACCTCCGCGCCCTTCTCGAGCGCGCTGTCGCCGACCCGGAGCGCGGTCTCGGCGCCCGCCCGCTCCACCTCGAGCGGGATGCGCTCGACCTGCTGATCGATACCTCGGGGGGCGATGCCCGGACCGCCCTCAACGGCCTGGAAGCGGCAGCGGCCATCGCGGCGCCCCATCCCGACGGCGTTCTGCGGATCGACCGGGCCTGCGTGCAAGAGGCCATCGGCCGGCGCAACGCGCGCTATGACCGGGCCGGCGACGATCATTACCAGACGGCCAGCGCCTTCATCAAGTCGATGCGTGGCTCCGACCCCGATGCGGCGGTGTTCTACCTGGCGAAGATGCTCGCGGCCGGCGAGGAGCCCCGCTTCATCGCCCGCCGCATCGTGATCCTGGCGAGCGAAGACATCGGCAACGCCGATCCGCAGGCGCTGGTCCTCGCCGAGGCGGCAGCGCGCGCGGTCGAGCATGTCGGGCTGCCGGAGGCGGGCTACGCGCTCGCGCAGGCCTGCCTCTACATGGCGACGGCGCCGAAGTCCAACGCGGCGGCGCGGGCGCTCTGGGCGGCGCAGCGGGCAGTCGAGTCGGGTGCGAACCTGGAGGTGCCGATGCACCTGCGAAACGCCTCGTTCGGCGGGGCGCGGGCGCTCGGCTGGGGCCAGGGCTACGAGTACAGCCACGACTACGCGCCGGACGACCCGGGCCGCTACCGCCAGCGCTATCTGCCCGACGGCGTGAACGCCACGTTCTACGAGCCGAGCGACGTCGGCCACGAGGCGACGATCAAGCAACGCCTCGACGCCTGGCGCCGCTCGCGCGCCGAGGTGCAGTTGGAGAGTGACACTCCCGGGGCAGAACGAGGCTGATATCGATCAGCCTTTCGCGCGCGAGGAAAATAGAAGCCGACGCCTCGCCCGTCCAGGCCGCCACCCTTCCGAATCTTGTACCAAACGAGATTTGTCTTGTAGGTGAAGCCCCATCGCTTCATCACTTCCAAGCCCTCGAGCACAAGCGCGTTGGGAACCCAGAGATAGAGATGACTCTTGGGCAGGGCGAGTTGCGCCACACACGAGCAAAGGGCAACCCCCACCGCCTCCACCCTCGATCTTCGTGGCAGATCAGCATGGTACGATGGTGCACTCCGAGCGAGTGTAGCACGTCCAGCGGCGCCACTCCAGGCATCCGGCCTGCAGCCTCTGTGGGAGACGCGGTGTACTATCGGCAGGCCACGCCGGGCGCCAGGGAGGTGAGGCGGTGAAGTCCGCGGAGGGCATGCGCGGGGAAGCCAGGTTCGTGATCGAGGGGAGCCTGGAGATCCCAGTGATCCGGCTGAACTATCCCGAGAAGCTCAACGCGCTCGACATGGCCACCGTGCTGGCGCTGCGCCAGGCGGTCGAGAACTACTCGCGCGACACCGCCGTGCGCGCGCTCGTCATCACCGGGACCGGCGACCGCGCCTTCTGCTCCGGTGTCGACATCGAGGAACTGGCGCACGACCTCGAGGGCGGCATGCGGCTGATCGAGGCGACGACCACCCTCTACGACGCGATCGAGCGCGCCCGCATGCCGGTGGTCGTGGCGGCGAACGGGCTGGCGTTCGGCGCCGGGTTCGAACTGGTGCTCGCCTGCGACCTCGCGGTGATCGCCGACCGGACCCGCTTCGCGCTGCCCGAGGCGCGGCTTGGCCTCGCCGCCGGCACCGCCATTCCGCGGCTGCTGCGGGCGATCGGGGCCCCGCGCACGCGCGAGCTGCTGATGACCGGCCGCGAGATCGGCGCGGCCGAGGCGCTCCAGCTTGGGATGGTCGTTTCGGTGGTGCAGCCGCAGTGGACCATGGACGAGGCGATCGCCATCGCGGGGAGGGTTGCACAGATGGCGCCGCTGGCGATCGAGTTCCTCAAGTATGCGGTCAATGCGGGCAGCCGCGACGTGGCGGGTTCGAAGCTGGCGTTGGCCGCCCTCTTCGCCACCGAGGACCACCACGAGGGCATCCGCGCCTGGCGGGAGCGGCGCGACCCCGTCTTCCACCGCTGCTGAGCCGGGATGGGTTGCCCATGTGGGCCTGCTCGCCGCGCGGCGCCGCAGGTCCACGGGGCCGGTGTGAAGTCGGCGTTGACAGCGCGTGTCCGGCGTGCTAGAGTGGCCGCATTGTTAAGGTGGGAATTCGCGGCTTTGTCGGCGCAAAATGCGACAGTATGTCGTCGAATCGTAACGACACTGTCAACAACAGGGCAGGTGCAAGCGCCAGGAGGAAATCGAGGCGGATCGTCGATCCGCTGAAGATCCAGGTTACGGCAGGAGCCGAACCCTCCCGATCCGGGAGGGACGGGGGAACCGGTCTCGTGGGGTGAATTCCCGGCCTCTCCGGGATAGGGCGCCGTACCGCCCGAACCCGTCAGCTAACCTCGTAGGCATGTGCTCCCAGCCGCCGGATACGGTCCGGTCGGCCTGATTGAGTGCACGCCGCCGCCGGAGTTCGGTGGCTGAGGGAGGTTCGCCGGTGTCGCCCACTGAGTCCTGGCTGCTCTGGCTCCTGGCGCCGTATGTGCTCGGTGTCTTTGTCGCCGGCTTCGGCTCGCGCACCGTCAGGCTCTCCCACTGCCTCGCCAGCGTGGGCGGGTTGGTCGGCGCTAGCATTGCGCTCGCCTCCCTCCTCTCTGGCGAGGCGACGGCGCGCCTGAGCTACCCGCTTGCCGGCATCGGCAATGTGGCCTTCCGACTTGATCCTTCGAGCGCCTGGTTTCTGCTGATAATCTCGGCGATCGGCGCGCTGGTGGCGCTCTACGCCGTGAGCTATGTCGAGCCAGGACGCGCCGGCTCGGCGCGGCTCGCCCTCGGCTTCCACGCCTTCCTCGCCACGATGGAGCTGGTGGTGGTGGCCGACAGCGCGCTGGCATTCCTCATGGCCTGGGAGGCGATGTCGCTCGTCTCCTTCCTCCTGGTCGTCCATGACCACCATTCCCGCGAGGTGCGGCGCGCCGGCTACATCTACCTCGTGATGACGCAGGCCGGTACCGCCTTCATCGTCGTTGCCTTCCTGCTGCTGGGCGTCGCGGCCGGCGGCCTTGACTTCGGCGACTTCCGCGCCGCCGCCACCGAGCTCAGCCCCCTCTGCCGAGACCTCATCTTCCTCTGCGCCCTGATCGGGTTCGGGACGAAGGCCGGGCTGATCCCGTTCCACATCTGGCTCCCGCGCGCCCATCCGGCCGCCCCGTCCCACGTCTCGGCGCTCATGAGCGGTGTGATGCTCAAGACAGCCATCTACGCTCTGCTGCGCGTCGGCTGGGAGTTCGTCGGGGTCGGCCCGGCCTGGTGGGGTGGCCTGCTGCTGGCAGCAGGGGCGGTCTCGGCCGTGCTCGGCGTGCTCTATGCGCTCGTCGATCGCGACCTGAAGCGCGTGCTTGCTTTTTCCAGCGTGGAGAACATTGGGCTGATCGTCATGGGTGTCGGGGCGGGCCTCGTCTTGCGTGCGCTGGGCGAGCCCGGCCTGGCCGCCTTCGCGCTGGCGGCGGCGCTGATCCACGCGCTCAACCACGCCGTCTTCAAGAGCCTGCTCTTCCTCGGCGCCGGCGCGGTTCAGCACGCGACGCACACGCGCCAGCTCGATCTGCTGGGCGGGCTCATCCACCGGTTGCCGGCCACCGCGGCTGCCTGCTTTGTCGGCGCCGCCGCCATCTCGGCGCTACCGCCGCTGAACGGCTTTGTCGGTGAGTGGCTGCTCCTGCAGGCGCTGATGCAGCTCGGACACGCGGCAGGGGGATCAGTCGGGGCGATTGGCGCGGCGGTGGCGATCGGCGCGTTCGCCCTCACGAGCGGGCTGGCGGCGCTCTGCTTCGTCAGGATGTTCTGCGTGGCGTTCCTCGGCATGCCCAGGAGCGCCCAGGCGGCGGCCGCGCGCGAGGTCGCTTCGTCCGAGCGCGCCGCTATGGCCCTGTTGGCCGGGCTCTGCGTGGTGCTCGGCGTCATGCCGGCCTGGCTTCTGCGGGCGCTCGGCCTGGTCGTGGCGCCGCTGGCAGGCGCGGGACTCCCCGCCGTCCGCGGGACAGCGTTCGCGCCCGCGCTCACGGCGCCGATCGGCGGCGCCGGCTGGAACCCGCTGGGCCTCACCTCGGCGCTCCTCGTGGCCGGGCTGCTCGGGCTCGGCCTGGCGCGGCTGCTGGGTGGGCCAGGTCGGTCGCGCGTTGCGCCGACGTGGGCCTGTGGCGTCTCCCTCGAGCCGGCGATGCAGTACAGCGGCGCGGCGCTCGCCAAGCCGATCCGGCTGATCTTCGCCGCGCTGGTACGACCGATCCGGACACCGGTGCCGGAGCGCGTGGTGCGGGGCGTGGGGCCGGCCGTCGTGACGTTCCGGGCCGGGGTGGAGCCGGTCTACGAGCGTCACCTCTACCGGCACGCCGTCGGCCTCCTGCTCGGGGTCTCGACCGCCGTCCGGCGGATTCAGAGCGGCAGTCTGCGGCTCTATCTGGTCTACCTGTTTGCGGCGCTCGTCGTCGCGCTGCTGCTCACTCGGTGAGGCGATAGCGATGTTGATCCTGCTCGAGGCCGCCCAACTGGCTGGCTTACTGCTCCTGGCGCCGCTGCTCACGGGCCTTATCAAGGTGATCAAGGCGCGTTGGCAAAGCCGGCACGGCCCCAATCCGCTCCAGCCCTGGAGCGACCTGGTGAAGTTCCTCAGCCGCGAGAGCGTCGTCTCGGAGCACGCCTCCTGGATCTTCCGCGCG
>JBHOQZ010000777.1:0-7165 GCA_042408635.1 Chloroflexota bacterium | reverse complement strand
AGGGCGACCAGCTCGCCGGCGCGGGCGAGCCCTTCCGGCCGATGGCCGCGGTGTCCGCCGAGGCGCGCCCGTTCGCGGCCTCGGCGTCGTCAATCGATGCGGATCGGCCGATCCGGCGGCGCGACGCGCCGCTCGCGTTGCAGTTCCCGCCCGATCGACGCGTGGGCACCGTCTACGTGCGCGAGGATCCCGACCGCACGACCCTCGGCTATAGCTGGCAGGAGCTGGGTGAGGCGCGCGGTGAGGTGATCGCGCCGGCCGACAAGGATGTGCGGCTCGACGTCGAGGACGAGGCCTCGGTCGACCTCTCCTGGCTGGGCCGGCTCGACCCCGACGCGCTCCACACGCTCAACCTGCCCAAGGATCCGGTCACGGACGAGCAGCTCGCGCACATCGGCAAGCTGCGCGGCCTGCACGACCTCGACCTCTCCGACACGCCGATCAGCGACGCCGGGCTCGCGCACCTGGCCGGCCTGACCGAGCTCGAATACCTCAACCTCTCGAACACCAACGTCACCGATGCCGGGCTCGCGCACCTGCGCGGGCTGACGAACCTGCGCACGCTCCACCTCTGGGGCACCAAGATCAGCGACGCCGGGCTCGCGCACCTAACCGGCCTGCGCAACCTGCGCGAGCTGACGCTCGCCGAGACGGCGGTCGGCGACGGCTGTCTGGCCCATCTCCAGGCGCTGCCGAAGCTCGAGACGCTCGATCTCTCCGCCACCAGGGTCACTGATGCGGGTGTGGCGCGCCTCAAGGCGCTCGACCACCTGAAGGATCTGAACATCCTGAGCACGAAGGTCAGCCCGGCCGCCGCGCGTGATCTCGAGCGGGCCGTCTCCGACGCCGCCGTCGTGCGCGAAAGGGCCTGACCGGGGTGGGAGCGCGGGTTGCGATGGAGAAGCCAACGGGCTTGAAAGCGCTGACGGCCGCGCTCGAGCGTGCGCAGCCGCTGGACCCGCCTGCCGAGACGCTCCAGAAGGGGGTCGCCGCCCTCTTCGAGGGCGCCGGCGCGGCGGGCCTCAAGGTGCGCGACTTCCTGCACGGCGTTTGGTTCGGCCACCCGCTGCACCCGGTGCTGGTGGCGATCCCGGTCGGCGCCTGGACCGCCGCGGCGGTCCTCGACGCCTGCGAGGGACTGGCCGGGCGGCGCGATCTCGCGCCCGGCGCCGACGCGGCGATCGCGGTCGGGATCGCGGGTGCCGTCGGCTCGGCGGCCACCGGCATCACCGACTGGCACCACCTCGACGGCGCGCGGCGGCGGGTGGGGTTCGTGCACGGCCTGCTCAACGCCATCGCGCTGCTGCTCTACACCGGCTCGCTCGTCTGCCGGCTGCGCGGCCGGCGCCGCACCGGCCATCTGCTCGCGCTCCTGGGGCTCGGCACGGTCAGCGTCTCGGGCTACCTCGGCGGGGAGCTGTCGTACTCCGAGGGAATCGGGGTCGACCACGCCAAGATCGAGTGGCCGCCCGACCGGTTCGTGCCGGTGCTGCCCGAGGCCGAGTTGCGCGAGGGCCAGCCGCGCTGTGCCGTGGCAGCCGGCGTGGACGTGCTGCTGGTGCGCCAGAACGGGCAGATCCACGCGCTGATGAACCAGTGCGCGCACCTGGGCGGGCCGCTCCATGAAGGCAAGCTGGGCGACGGCACGATCGAGTGCCCCTGGCACGGCTCCGTCTTCGGGCTGGCCGACGGGCAGGTGCGGCTCGGGCCGTCGACCTTCCCGCAGCCCGTCTTCGAGACGCGCGTCCGCGACGGCATGATCGAGGTCAAGGGCAACAAGGCCTGATCGGCGGCACGCGCCGGTCGTTCCCGGCTCCGAGCCGGCTGCTCGCGCGAGCAGCCGGCTCGTTCTCTTGCCTGACCGGCTCCACGGCTGCTCAGTCCGTCCCGGCGTGGCACCGAAGTTGCTTCAGATGAGGTAGAACATCTGATCTACAAGGAGGACGCAGACGATGAGCCGGAGCACGGCGGACGAGCGGCGGGGCGAGCGCGAGCGGGCCCCGGGGCGCGAACGCGATGAGGCGACGAGCGCACGCGACGGCCACGCGTCGGAGCGGAGCACCGCCCGCACGGAGGAGCGAAGCACGGCCCGCACCGGGGAGCGCGACCACGTGTCGCGCCGGGAGCGCGCCGAGCGCGACGAGCCATCGAGCCGGCAGGCGCGCGACCGTGCCGGGGGGGCGCGCCGAGCGCGACGGGGCGGTGCAGGGCGACGGCCACTCCGAGCGCGACCCGGACGAGCGTGACCGGGGCGAGCGGGATCTGGACGAGCGCGGGCAGGCGCGACGCGGCGGCGAGACGGAACTGCGCCGCTCGCCCACGATGGCGCACCTGCTCGACGCCCTCCAGGCCGGCACCGACATCGGCCACTACGGCCACCTGACCTTCGCCATGGTCGCCCGCCACTTCCTGGACGGCGACGAGATCGTCCGCCTGCTGGCCGACCAGCCGGGCATGGACGAGACGAAGGCGCGGGCGCTGCTGCTGCAGGTCGAGGAGCGCGACTACAACCCGCCGCGGCGCGAGCGGCTGCTCGAATGGCAGGCGCACCAAGAGTTCCCGCTGCTGCCTGACCCCGACGACCCGGAGTGCGGCAACCTCTACCGCGAGCTCGAGTTCCCCGAGCGCATCTACGACCACATCAACGACTACTGGACCGAGACCGCCCGCTCCGAGGAGGCGGCCGGGGAGGAGCGGTAGCGTCGCCCACCCCGGCGCGCCCCCGAGGCCCCCGGCGCCCCGCCGGCTCCAGGGACTCGGCTGGTCGGTCGCCGACTACCTCGTCGACGCCCGTTGATCGGTCGGGGAGCCGGCCTCAGCGGGGCAGGGCGGATACGGCTGGCGGCTGCCCTGTGGCCGCGGCCTGCTCCTCGGCGGCCGCCTCGTGGTAGAAGTAGCCGGGGAAGCGGCGAACCGCCTCGAGGTCGATCCGGGCGGTCAGGATGCCCTCCGCCTCGCCCAGCGTCGCGACGAAGCCCTCCATGCTGTTCACCCCGCCCGGCTTGGTCCGGAACCACTCGCCCAGCTCGTCCAGGCTCGCGATCGGCGGCGGCACCGTCACCGTTGTGTAGCCGCCGGCCGGCGGGAAGAGCTGCTTGAGCTCCCCGTCGATCCGGCGAGAGAGTGCGTGGCGCGCCACGTCCACGCCGATCACCGGCACGCCGTACTCCATGTGGCGGCCGATCACCGTCGCGCTGAACGCCTCGCCCAGCGCGAACCAGTGGGCCGGGTTGAAGACGATGTCGACGCCGCCCGCCTTGAGCTCCTTGATGCCGCGGTCGAAGAACGCGAAATCGGAGCAGATCACCGCGCCCAACCGACCAACCGCCGTCTCGTAGACCGCGTAGCCGTCGCCGCGGAGCGCGCCGCCGCGCAGCTCGAGCGCGGTGGGGTAGCACTTGCGGTGGCGGCCGATGATCGCCCCATCGGGGCCGATGAAGGTGGCGGTGTTGTACCAGCGGCCATCGCCCACCTCCTCGCGCAACCCGGCCACGACGTGGAGGCCGAGCTCGCGGGCGGCGGCGCACAGCTCCGCCTCGCCGGTGCGCGGGTAGAGCTCGGGGAAGCAGGCGATGTCGGCGCCCAGCCTGGCCGCCTGGCGCAGGAGCTCGAGCGCGTGGGGCACCTCGCGGCCCGCGATCACCTCGTCGAACGTCTCGGAGACCGGCTTGGCCTGGATGGCGGCGACCGTCACGGTGCGGGTCGGGGTCATAACGGGCTCTCCTCCTCCGGGGGTGGTCAGGCGCGGCGGTAGCGCGGGTCCAGGGCGTCGCGCAGCCCGTCGCCGAGCAGGTTGAACGCCAGGACCGACGTCATGATCGCCACGCCGGGAAAGATGATCGTCCAGGGCGCGATCGTCATGTAGGGCTGGGCCATGCTGAGCATGCCGCCCCAGGAGGGGGTCGGCGGCTGGGTGCCCAGCCCGAGGAAGCTCAGCGACGCCTCGGTCAAGAGCGCGATGGAGAGGCTCAGCGCCGCCTCGACGATCAGCGGCGTGGCGATGTTGGGCAGGATGTGGTGGACGGCCAGCCGCGGCCAGGTGGCGCCCAGGCAGCGCGCCGCCTCGACGTACTCGCGCGAGCGCACTACCAGCGTGCTCGAGCGCGCCAGCATCGCGAACCGCGGCATGTAGAGGATCGCGATCGTGATGACGAGGTTGACCAGGTTCGGCCCGAGCACCGCCACCAGCGCCACCGCCAGCAGGATCGCCGGGAAGGCGAAGAGCACGTCGAAGACGCGCATCACCAGCAGGTCGACCCAACCGCCGGCCAGCCCGATCGCCAGGCCGATCGTCACGCCCAGTGCCAGCGCCAGCGCCACCGACGGAAAGGCCACGCCGAGCGAGACGCGCGCCCCCACGATCACCCGGCTGAGCACGTCGCGCCCGAGCGAATCGGTGCCGAGCGGGAAGCGGTCGGAGGGCGGCTTGAGCGTGTCCGCGCCGAAGACGCGCGTCGGCTCGTAGGGCGCGAGCCAGGGCGCCGCCAGCGCCACCGCGCAGAGCGCCGCCACGATCAGCCCGGCCACCAGCACCGGCCCGGTCAGCCAGCGCGGCCGCCGGCGGCGCCGGCCCGCGAACTCGCCGGCCTGTCCCGCCCGCTCGACCCCCGCTGCTACCACGTCCTTGCCTCAGCCGGCGCATCGGCGGCGCATCGGCGGCGCACCGCCTGTCGCTCGACCCCGGCCGCGATCACCGGCTCACCTCAGCCATAACGGATGCGCGGGTCGGCGGCGCGGTAGAGCAGGTCCGCCACCCGGTTCACCAGGACCACGCCCGTGGCGACGAACAGCACCGTGCCCTGCACGACGGTGTAGTCGCGCTGGTTGATCGCGTTGATCAGCAGCCGCCCGACGCCGGGGATCGCAAACACGCTCTCGATGATCACCGCCCCGCCGATCAGGTAGGCCGTCTGCACGCCCAGGATGCTGATCACCGGCACGAGCGCGTTGCGCAGCGCGTGGCGGTAGATCACCGTCGACTCGGCCAGCCCCTTAGCGCGCGGTGCGCACGTAGTCCTGCCCGAGCACCTCGAGCATGGAGGCGCGGGTGTAGCGGGCGACGATCGCCGCCACCGCCAGCCCCAGCGCGAGCGCGGGCCAGACCATTTGCCGCAGGCTGCCGAGCGGGTCCTGCTCGAACGGCACGTAGCCGACCATCTGGACGCCGGGGAAGTAGAGCGCGCCCAGCACGATCATCAGCGACCCCACGAAGAAGCCGGGCGCCGAGATCGTCAGGAGCGACAGCACGCGCACGAGCACGTCGCTGGGTCCACCGTGGCGCGTGGCGCTGAAGGCGCCCAGCGGCATGCCGACGCAGAGCGCGAGGCTCAGCGCCAGCGCCGTGAGCTCGAGCGTGGCGGGCAGGCGGCGCAGGATCTCGTCGCGCACCGGCGTGCTGTGGATGAGCGAGAGCCCCAGGTCGCCCTGGAGGATCCGGCCGAGCCACAACCCGTACTGCACTGGCAGCGGCTTGTCGAGGTCGAGCATGGCCTCCATGCGGGCGCGGACGCTCGGATCGGCCGCGCCCTGCACGCCCAGGACGATCGTCACCAGGTCGCCCGGGATGAGGCGGATGAGCGCGAACGTCACCACCGAAATGCCGAACCAGATCGGCACCAACAGCGCCAGCCGCGCCGCCAGGTAGCGCAGCATCGGCTAGCGGTCGAGCCAGACCTGGCGCAGCGCCGGGCGGAAGCCGGTGTCGACCATCACGTAGTTCTTGACCGAGTCGCGCCAGAGCTGGGCCGCGCCGAGGGCGGTGTAGGGGAAGATGATGTACGCCTTGTCGGCCACCAGCCGCTGGAGCTCCTTGTAGATCGCCACGCGCTTCTCGACGTCGTTGGTCGAGCGGCCCTCCTCGAGCAGGCGGTCGACCTCGGGGTCGCTCCACTTGCCCAGGTTGATGTTCGAGCCGGAGTGGTAGATGTCGTAGACATCGGCGTCGGGGTCGGGCTGCCAGATCATGCCGATCATCGACATCCCGTCGTAGCCGGTGCCGACGAAGTCCTTGAGCACCTTGCCCCACTCCTGCTGCACGATCTCGACCCGGATCCCCGCCTCGGCGAGCTGCTCCTTCATCACCTCGGCCGTGCGCACGTCGCGCGGGTACTGCGGCGAGACCACCAGCGTCGTGTCGATCCCGTTCGGGTAACCTGCCTTCGCCAACAGCTCCTTCGCCTGCTGGACGTTGCGCGTGTGGTAGGGCAGGTCGGAGCCGTCGCCCACGTAGCCGTAGGGGGCGCTGCCGGGCGGGATCTTGGTGCCGATCTGGCCCTTGCCGTTGAGCACGATCTGGATGATCGCCTGGCGGTCGATGGCGAGGCTGACCGCGCGCCGCACGTCGACGTTGTCGAACGGCGGCTTGGTCTGGTTGAACGCCAGCCCCTCCTCGCCGACCGCCTTCTGCGGCAGCGCCACTGTGAAGCCGCGGTCGCCACGTGTCATCTCCTCGATGCGCGGCTCGAAGACGCTCGTGAAGTCAATCGTGCCTGAGCGGATGGCGGCCAGCCGGGCGTTCTGATCGGGGATGATCTTGTAGTCGATGGCGTCGAGGTAGGGCAGCCCGTCGTCCCAGTAGTTCGGGTTGCGCCGCAGCAGGATGTGGTCGTCGGGCTTATACTCGGCCAGCATGAACGGCCCGGTGCCGAGGGCGCTGCTCTGGAGGTCGCCGCTCTGCTCGACCGCCTCCTTACCGATGATCGGGAAGTAGTGGTGGAGGCTGAGGTAGGAGAGCAGCGGCGAGAACGGCTTGCTCAGCTCGAAGCGGACGGTGTAGGGATCGAGCACCTCGACGTTCTTGACGACGCTGAAGATCGACTTCCAGGGCGAGGCGGTGTCGGGGTCGGTCAGGCGCGTGAACGAGTACTTCACGTCGTCGGCGGTGAAGTCGCGCCCGTTCGAGAACTTGACGCCCTGACGAAGCCTGAAGACATACGTTGTCTCGTCGGGCGTCTCGTAGGAGACGGCCAGCGCCGGCTCGATCTGGTTGTTGAAGCCGCGCCGCAGGAGCGACTCGTAGATCTGCTCGGTGATCAGCCAGGTCGAGAGCGCCGTCGACTTGTTCGGGTCGAGCCCGACCGGGTTGACGTCGTAGCCGATCACCAGCGTGCCGCCGCGCTTCGGGGTGCCCGCGGCCGGCGCGGCGCCGCTCGCTGCGGCGGCCGCC
>JBHOQZ010000776.1:0-1767 GCA_042408635.1 Chloroflexota bacterium | reverse complement strand
CGGGCGACCGCCTCGCCCGCGCCGCCCGCCGTTCCCGGCAGCGCCTCGCGCACCCGTGCCGCGCCAGCCGAAGCGTCCGCGGTCCCCGTCAGTGCCGGGCTAGGGCCGTCCGCGCCCGCCACCTGCGCGCCCGCTCCGGCGCCCGTCGCCGCCTCGCGCGCCCCGATCACCATCGCATCGTCCATCGCCAGCACCTCCACCTGCCGCACCAGATTGCCATCGCCCCAGTCGCGCCCGGGCGCGAGGGGGAGCTGCGCCGCCAGCGGCTCACCGCCGCGGCGCTCCGCCTCGACCACGGCGTCGAACGAGCCGCCCGCCGCCGGGTCCCAGACCACGTCCACGCTGTTCACCCGCTCGATCCGCGTCACCTCCCAGACTTCGCTGCCCGGCGCGCCCTCCAGAGCGATCGGCCGCCGGCGCACCACCATGTCGGCCGACACCCCGATCCGCGGCGCCGACCGGCCCGCCGCCCGATCCGCGATCGCGCCGCGCACCAGCCGCTCGAGCCACTCGGCGCCGGGCGCGAAGTGGAGCGTCGCCCGCACCCCCGCGCCCTCCTGCCAGCGCGCCCCGCGGTAGACCCCCGCGATGTCGCGCACCGAGCGCCCGCCGGCGCGCGTGCCGTCGAGCGCGGTCGGGTGATCGACGAACGCCGTCGCCCCCTCCCAGAGCCCGACGCTCGTCCGCAGCGTCTCGGGCGGGTAGAGGTTGCCGTTGCCCGACAACCCCGCCCGGATCAGCGTCACCTCGACTGCTCCCGCCAACCGGTAACCTCCTTCCACCTCACCGCCCGCGATCCGGCCGCGCCGGATCGCGTCCCCGGACCCCTCGCCCCGCGCCTGCCCCGCCGCCGACCGCACCCGCCACGCTGGCTGGCAAGCAGTCGATCACTCCAGCTCGGGGGCGCTCGGCCCAGGTCCCGGTGTCGCCCCGGCAGACCCATCGTTGGCCTACCTCCTTATCTGCGGGCCGCGCTCGGCCCGACGCGGCTCACACCTCCGACCAGCCGCCGGCGAAGGTCAATCCGGCCTGGGCGCGGGCGCGGCCGAGCCGCTCGATCGCCCCCTCCCACCAGGCTAGCCGCGCCTCGAGCCAGGCCTGCCAGTCGCGCGGCGTGCCCTCGCTCGCGCCGTAGCGCCCGATCGCGGCGACCCCCGCCTCGAGCGCGGCATAGACCGCCGCCCCGACCGCCAGCAGCGGCTCGACCTCCGGCGGCAGCGTATTGCCCATGCCGTCGACCACGTGGGCGGCCGCGTAGTAGAGCCGGATCGTCTCGCCGCCGCGCGGGGCGGCGCTCATCAGCAGCATCAGGCTGCCGTTCCAGACCTCGAACGGCGTCCAGCGCGGTGGGTAGGCGCCCGTGGCCGCGTCGAACGCCACCCGCTCGACCCAGAGCAGGTCCGCGATGCCCGCGAGCGCGTACTCGCGCACGCCGGCCTGCGCCGTCAGCTCCGCCGTGCGCTCGCGCGGCAGCACGGTTTGCAGCCGCGCCCGCGCCCGGTCTACCGCGCGCTGGAGCGCCGCGTCCGACCAGCGGTAGTTCGCGCTGTCGGTGTCGCGCAGGTCCACGCGCACATCCGCCACGATCTGGGTCAATGTCTTGCCCACCGCACCACCCCATCCCACGGCCCGTCGCGATCCCGTCCCGACCCCGCGACCGTCACACCGCTTGTCGACGAGCGTGACCGCCGGACGCGCACCGCCGGCCCGCTCGGCGCGTGTGGCCCGCGGCACGATCCGCGACCGGACGGCCGGGCCGTGACGGGC
>JBHOQZ010000773.1:0-1094 GCA_042408635.1 Chloroflexota bacterium | reverse complement strand
CGGGCGAGGCGGCCGGTCGGGCGGGGCGTGCGTCAGCGGGCGGTCACGCGGGTGAAGCGGCCGAGCGTCTCGGTTTCGAAGTCGAGGCCGCGCCCATCCGGGCCGATCGTGAAGGTGACCGGCTGGTTGCCGGAGGTGACGTACGGCCAGGTCAGGGAGAAGGTGTCGCGCGGCAGGTGCGCCAGGCGGCCGGGGAAGGCGGCGGGGCCGGCGGCCACGCGCAGCCCGTCCCCGCCGGGGGTGAGGACGAACCGGCCGTAGAGCCGGCTCTCGTAGGTGCCGGCGAGGGCGCTGAGCGGCACGCTGGGCGGGGCGGGGTTGGCTGGCGGCGGGACGGGCCTGAGGAGATTGTCGATCCCGGCCTGCCGGGCGCGGATTTCGGACTGGAGGTCGCGCCCGGCCGGCCCGAGGTACTGGTCGAGCAGGTAGGCGCGGCCCGCCTCGGGGAGCACGGTGAGGTTGCGGTTCGCCAGCACGACCACGCCGAGCCGCCGCTCGGGCACCAGCACGACGACGGTGCGCACCCCGGCCAGCGCCCCGCCCTTCTCGATCACGCGCTGACCGTTGTAGTAGTAGACCCCCCAGCCCTGCGCGTAGCTGAAGCCGGTGCTCGCATCGATCGGCGGCAGCTCCGAGAAGCTGATCTCGGCGACCATGCTCGGCTCGAAGAGCGCCTCGACCGTGGCGGGGCGCAACACCTGCCGCCCGTCGAGGCTGCCCTTGTTGAGCAACATGCGCATGTAGCGCGCCATGTCGGCGGCGGTCGACACCATAGACCCGCTGGCGCCGATCGAGTCGTCGGCCTGCCAAGGGATCACTCGGAGCTGCCCGTCGATCTCGGCGTGGCCGGCGGCCCAGTTGCCGTCGGCGGGCAGATCGCTGCGCGCGGTGCCCGAGCGTGTCATCCCGGTCGGTCCGAGCAGGCGGCCGCGCACCACGTCCTCCCACTCGCCGCCGCTCACCGCGCCGATGACCTCACCGGCGATGAAGTAGCCGATGTTGGAGTAGCCGGCCTGCTCGCGGAAGCTGTAGCGGGGCTCGATGAACTGCGCCCGGCGCAGCACCTCGCCCCGGTCGTAGCCGAGGTTGCCGAG
>JBHOQZ010000772.1:0-4410 GCA_042408635.1 Chloroflexota bacterium | reverse complement strand
CTCCGCCACGCCGGTGAGCGGCATGACCTCGATGAAGCGCATCTCCCACGGCCGATCGAGCGTCAGCCCCGCCAGTTGCACCACCTCGTCGACCTCGTCCACCACCTGCCGGCCCGCCTCGGCCGACGCTTCGGTGCGCGGGTCGCGCCCCATGATGCCGAAGACGCGGTAGCTCTCCGGCATCGCGAACCGGTCGCGCAGCGGTGCCGGATCCAGCCGGTCGAGGTGGACCAGGTCCGGGCGCAGCGCCTGCATCAGCGAGGTCTCCCATTTGGCCGCGTGGTCGGCCGGGTTACGGACCGCCGTGCGCACCAACTCCACGTCGCGCAGCGCCACCACCAGGGCGCGCCGCCCGGGTATGGCCATCGCCTGCTCGGCGCTCTCGGCCAGCAGCAGGAGGTGTGCCGGCGCGTAGTGGCCGCTCAGCACGCAGATGAGGCGGAAGCCGACGCGCTCCAGTTCCCCGAACAGGTCCAGCCAGAGCGCCTGCACCGTCTCGGGTGCGAAGCTGATCGACCACGGGTGTTGCAGCGTCGCCACCGGCAAGTAGGTCGGGGGCAGCACGACCCCGCCCGCGCGCTCGGCGATCAGGCGGCAGAGCGCGTGCGCCTTGAGACCGTCGAGGCCGAGCGGCAGGTGATGGCTGTGCCACTCGAGCGCGCCCCAGGGCACCCAGGCGATCGGCGCCTCGGCCACGCGCTCGGCCAGCTCGCGCGGCAGCAGCTCCTCGTAGCGATGCTCCGCCATGCCGGTTACCGACGCGCCACAACCTCGAGCGGGTCGCCGGTGTAGCCGCCACCGCCCAGCGCGAGGTGATGCACCAGATCCTCGAAGGTCGCGTCCGGATTGGGGTGAATCCTCGCGAGCAGGGTCGGGGCGCTGGTCGCCGCCTCGATCCGCTCGACGCGCCGCCGCGCCGGGTCCCAGTACAGACCGCGCTCAATCCGCTCACCCGCGTTGAAGACCGGCACCGCCGCCAGGGCGTTCGGGTTGCGGTCGAGGAAGAGCCGCATGTCGATCGTCGTGATCATCGTTTCGCTCCGCACCGTCTGAGCCCGCCGCGCGGCCGCACGGACCGGCGGCGGCGCAAAGTCGCGGTTGCCGGGACGATCGTGGTCCCGCACGTGGGGCCGCGACCGGCTAATCCAGCTGGGCGTCCCCGGCCGGCGCCTACAGCTCCAGCCGCGTCCCCAGGTCCAGTCGCTCGGCCTCGTCGATCGCGAACCGGGCGACTGCCGCGTCCTGCACCGCGTTGCCGACCGACTTAAAAGTCGTAATCTCGTCGGCGCTCCGACGGCCCGGGTGGAGACCGGCCGCCAGCTCGCCCAGCTCGGCCTGGATGACCGCCTCGGTGACGCGGCCCGCGCGCAGCGGGATCAGGATGTCGCCCGCCTCGGCCAGGCAGGCGGCGCGTTGGTCGACGAACACGCGCCCGCGGGTGATTGTCGTCTCGTCCAGCTCGCGCATCTCAGGCGTAAAGGCCCCGATCGCGTTCACGTGCGCGCCGGATGCGAGGTGTGCTCCGTCGAAGACGGGCACGGCCGAATTGGTCGCCGTGACCACGACGTCGGCGCCCCGGACGGCCTCGGCCGCGTTGGCGGTCACGCGCACCTCGAGGCCGGGCCGCTCGGCGCGCACCCGGGCGGCAAATGCCTCCGCCCGCTCGCGCCGGCGGGCGACGACGCGCACCTCCCGGATCGGGCGCACGGTCAGCACCGCCTCGACCTGGTGCCAGGCCTGGCCGCCCGCGCCGAAGATGGCCAGGCTGTGCGCATCGGGCCGGGCGAGCAGGTCGGTGGCCGCGCCGGTGGCAGCCCCGGTGCGGAGCGTCGTCAGGTAGGTGCCGTCTATCACCGCGGCCGGCCGGCCCGTCTCCGGGTCGATGGCGACGACCAGGGCGTTGACGGTGGGTAGGCCGCGCTCGACGTTGCGCGGGAAGACCGAGACCGCCTTGACCGTGAGGCTCCGGCTCGCGGGCAGGTAGGCCGGCATGAAGAGGGAGACGCCGGCCACGCCGCCCGCTTGCGGGTCGGGCACCTCGACCGCCGTCCGCAGCGGCACGACGGCCTGCCCGCGGGCTAGCTGGGCGAAGGCGTCGCGCACGAGCTCGATCGCCCGCGCCATCGGCACCGCCCGGGCCAGGTCCGCCGCCGCCAGCACCCGGATCGCCGGCCTTGCGCTCTCCACGCTGACCTACCTCCCAATGCGCCCGCGTCCCCCATCGTACCGCAGCCCCCGGACTCCCCTCAAGCGCGGATCGGCGGCGATCGGGCAACCTCGCGCGTGGGCCGGGTTCCACCCGTGCCACGGGTAGTTCGTCTACCCCGCGGCACAACGCGCGCCCTGGGCCGATCGTCGTGGCCGACCCTGCGCGCTCAGCATCGTTGGCGCCGCTCAGCCGCGGAGTGGGGCGCCCTGGGCCGGTCGTCGTGGCCGCAGCGGGCGGCGCTACGGCACGAGCGCGACCGCAACGGTGACGTTGTCGTGCCCGCCGCGCTCGAGTGCCGCGTCGACGAGGTAGTCCGCCAGCGCCTGCGCCGAGACGTCGAGCGGCACGTCGCGCACGAGCGCGACCAGGTCGGCGGCGCCCGGCGCGTAATTCCAGAGGCCGTCGGTGCAGAGTATGATCTGACAGTTCGGGGGCACGACCAGCCGGGCCAGGCCCGGGACTGGTGGCCGACCCGTCTCGACCTCCTCGAGCTGCCCCAGGCAGTGGGTGAGCGCGTGTGCGAAGGGCGAGAGCGCGGCCTGCTCGACCGTGAGCTGCCCCCGGTCGACCGCCTCGTTGCGCCACGAGTGGTCGCGCGTGATCTGGCGCGCGGTGTCGGGCGTGACCCAGTAGGCGCGGGAGTCGCCGACCCAGCCGATCGTCAGGTCGCGCCCGCGGAGGAGCGCCCCCACTAGGGTCGTGCCCGGCGGATCGCGGTGACCACGCCCAGAATAGTCGAGGGAGCAGACCGCCTCGTGAGCGGCTCGGATCGCGGCGCTCATGGCCGCGAGCGGGTCGCCGGGAAGCTCGGCCGAGCCGCGCAGCAGCGCCGTGCAGGCGTGCGTTGCCGCGAGCTGCGACGCCTCGGCGGCCGCGTGGGCGCTGGTGACGCCGTCGCACACAACCAGAGCCGTAACGACGCTCCCCGCGACCAGGCGCTGCCCGATCGCGAACGCATCCTGGTTCACGCTGTGGCGGTAGCCTGGATGGGTGCCCGCGCCGACGTATGGTCCGCCGCGGTCGCTGGCGCACAGGCGGGGATCCGGGCCGGGGTCGCCCCGAGCGGCCCGTGCTGTCGGGTGCCCCGGGTCAACGTGCCGGCCGCGGGGCGCGCCCAATCCGCCTGCCGCGCCGCTGGCGGGGCAGGTAACCTCCCACGGCTGAGGGTACTGGAGCATCGACTCTCGCGGACCTCGCGCGCTGGGCGGTCGAGCCCGGGCTACCGGCGCGGCCGGAGGGGATCCCCCGCGGCCGGGTGTGCGGGACCATGTTCAATCGGCGACGCGTCGATGTCAAGAGGGTAACGCCGCGATTACGTGTTGGTGATCGACACGTGTGGAGGCACCCGGATGCGAGGCGGCTCACAGACATACGGCGGGGCAGTTGCGGCATAATCGCGCGGACGCGGATCGTTGACAGGGTCTGGAGGGGACGGTATCATTCTGAGGCCCCTAGCTATTAGTGTCGCGCTAACTATTTGCACGGCGGCGGGTCCGGCCGCGCTGGGGCGGCGGCCCAGTTCCACGGATGGGCTCAGGACCTAGCCATGGACGACGCTGTCCAGCATGGGAAGGAGGCGCGGATCGAGCGCATCAGCGCGCTCCACGCGGCCCTCTACCGGTCGATCATCGCCAGCAACCCCCGCCCCTGGATCGAGCTCGACCTAACCATGCAGCAGTTGAAGGTGCTGCTGCTCCTGCACTTCACCGGCCCCCACAACGTCAGCACGCTCGCCGAGCGGCTGGGGGTGCGCCTGCCTACCGTCACGGGTGTGCTCGACCGGTTGGTCGAGCATGGGTTGATTGTGCGCGATCACGATAGGCACGACCGCCGTGTGGTGCAGGTCCGGCTATCGCCCGAGGGGGGGCGCCTGATCGAGCGGCTCCATTCCTCCAACCTGGCGATCCTGACGCGGTTGCTACAGCGGTTGGAGGCCGGCGATCTCGACGCGCTCGAGCGCGGCCTGCTCGCGCTCAAGCGGGTGCAGGAAGGCGAGTTGGATCAGGCGACGGCGGCGCCTCTGCCGGCGGTCCGCGGGGGGAGCGACCGCTCGGTCGAGACCGGGGCCCGCGGCGCCGTCACCATGCAGCCGGCATTGCGAGCGCACGGCTCGGGAGGTTAGAGAATGATTCGGAAGCGGTTGGGGCCCATCCTGGCCGCGGCCCTGCTCGTGCCGGTGGTCACCGTCGGCTGCACGCAGC
>JBHOQZ010000768.1:0-18290 GCA_042408635.1 Chloroflexota bacterium | reverse complement strand
CGGGCGATTCGCGGCGCTTCTACCGCGAGGTGCGCCGGCCGATCTTCGCGCCGCCCGCCTGGGCGTTCCCGGTCGCCTGGACGATCAACAATGCGCTGGCGATCTGGGCGGGGCTGCGGGTGCTGAACCGCCCGGCCGCGACGCCGGGACGGCGGGCGTTCCTGCGGCTCCAGGCGGCCTCCTGGCTGGACTTCGTGCTGTTCTCGGGGGCGGCGTTCTCGCTGCGCTCGCCCCTGAACAGCCTGGCGCTCACGCTCACCTACCTCGGGTTGACGCTGGCGAGCCTGAAGGTGGCGCTGCGCGACCTCCGCGACCGGGCGGTGGCGGTGGCGCTCCTGCCGCTCCTGGGCTGGCTCGCGCTCGCGACGGCGCTGAGCTGGTGCATCGCCCGCTGGAACCGCGACGAGCTCTACCGGGTCGGCCCCTTCGCGAAGCCTGACCGGCGCTGGCTGAAGCGCGACCGCTAGGCGGGCCGGCCGCAGTTCACCCGACCGCGGGCCGCGGTCGGTGATCTACGGGCCTGCTTGACCTGGCTGCCGCGGCATGCCCGGCCGTCCGATGGGCAGCTGCCCCCGATTCAATCGAGAGACCGCGGCTCGGCGCGGCTCACCGCGGCTCGGCGTGCGTCCGATGGGCGGCTGCCCCCCGATTCAATCGAGAGAGAAGGTCGAGCGGAGGTCGCCTCGTCTGTCGCTTGATCCGCTCCATCCTCCCCGCTACATCGCTAGCGTGCCGGCTCATCGCACGGCCCTGTTGCTCACCTACGCCTCCGGCGAGCAGATAGGGGAGACGTGAGTCAGCTCGCAGGGCCGGCTGCATCGCTCTGTGCGGGGGAGAGTGGTATCTCTGCGCGCGGTGTGCCTCATCACGTCGGAGCGCGTCGAGTCGGTGGCAGTGCGCCAGATCCTGGTGTCGATACCAGGCGCGCGTCTCGTCAAGGATACAGTTGGGCTTGAGCCGGCGATCGTGGCGGCGAAGCGGCAGCCGCCGGACGCCGTGGTGCTGCCGGACCGCGTCGAATTGCTGCCGGCGCCATCGGTGGTGCGTGCGCTGCGGCAGCACGTGCCGAGCTGCCGGGCGCTGATGATGGGCGATCCGCTCAGCGCGGACGACGCACTCGATCTGTACATGCTGGGCGTGGCGGGGCAGATCACCTGGGACGATCTGCGCATGATCGACCTGCTGCGGCTCGTGCTGACCACGTACGTGCTGGGGGACTTCCCGCTGGGCAACGCGGCGCTCCCCAGTGCAGTCCTCGACGTGATTGCCCGGCGCGCTGGGGGTGCGCCGGGTGAGGGTACGGGCGACCTGACCGGGGGCGACGATCCGCGACATGCCCACGGCCTCACGGAGCGGCAGTATGCCGTCTGGGTGTTGCTCGCGCGCGGGCTCAACACCGACCAGATCACGCAGCAACTCGTCCTCACGTCCAACACGGTCTCCAGCCACGTGAACACGGTGCTAGCCAAGCTTGGCGTTGGCTCGCGCCACAAGGCGGCCGCCCTCTTCTGGCGCCACCACGATGCGGGCAGCGGCTTCACGCAGGGCAAGCGCCCGGCCGGGCGGGAGCTGGCCGGGGGCGAGCCGATGCCCACCCGACGCGTGATCCGCGATCCGCCCAGGTAGCGCATCGCCGCACGGCGCTGCAAACAGGGATCAGCAGCCTGGCAGTGGTCAGCAGGTCGGTGGCCGCTGTCATCACCTTGGACGCGTCAGCGTCCGAGGTGATTGTCCGTGAGGTGCTCCCCCGTGATGTGGCAGGTGGTCGATCAGCCGGAAGAGGGTGTGCAGCCGCCGGGCGGGGTGCGGCTCGGGCGGAACGTGGCGCGGGGCGGGCTGTTCGTGGTGTGCGTGCTGGCGGTCTACATCGTAGCGCCGTGGGTGTGGCAGGCCACGCTCGGCTGGCTCGGCTATCCGATGCCGGAGCGCGGCGGCATCGGCGCCTTCCTCGGCTTCGTGCTGCTGCCGGCCATGCTCATGTACTGGCTGCTGCGGCGCGTGCTGGGGCCGCAGGCGCCGCGTCTCTGACAGTGCGGCCGCGGTGGGATACCGCTTCGCGTCCGACTGGACCTCCTCCGTGGGCGCCGCGTCTCGGAGAGTGCGGCCGCGGGGGCGAGCGACCGCGCGGGCGCCGTGAGCGGCAACCACGCCTCGCCATAGCTCAGGCCGCGGGGAGCGCTGACGTGGACGGACTGGTGCGGCCGTGCGACCGGGCGGGTGCCGTGGACGGTACGCGCGCTCGCCGCTGTCGAGCCCGCGGCGGCGCGGCCCGGGGGGGTGATCGCCCCTCAGCAAGCTCGCCGGTGTCTCCTCTGGGGCAGCTCCGGGCCGAGCGGGGCCGGGGTGGGGTTAGAAGACGTCGGCGGCCAGCGCAGCGAGGTAGGCGTGGACGAGGCGGGCGAGCTCGGCGAAGACGCGGGGTGAGCCGCCCTGGCTGAGCACGGCGATGACGTAGCGGCCGAACGGGGCGCAGACGATGCCGGCGTCGTGGAGATACCCGTCGTACTCGCCGGTCTTGTGGCCGATCCGCACGTTCGGCGGGAGGCCCTTCGGCAGGCGGTCGTTCCACTGCTGACCGAGCAGGATGTCGAGCATGTCCTCGCTCGCCTCGCGGTCGACCGCCTGGTCGGTGCCGATGAGGTAGAGGAGGCGGGCGACGTCCTCGGCCGTGGTCTCGACCTCGGGCCAGAACTCGGTGTCGCGGATGTCGATCTCGCGCAGGGCGTCGCGCATGCGAGTCCAGCCGACGTAGTCGCCCAGCAGCACGGCGCAGGTGTTGTCGCTGACCTGGATCATGCGCTCGAGGGCCTGGCGCACTGTGATGCGGGTGCCGGCGGCGGGCGTCGAGAGGCCGAGGCTGAGTGAGGCGGCGCGCTCGGTAACGGTGAGCACGGTGTCGAAGGTGAGGCGGCCGAGGCGCTCCTGCCGGAAGACCTCGTACATGACGTAGAGCTTGAAGATGCTGGCCGCCTCCATCTGGCGATCGGCGTTGACGGCGGCGCGCCGGCCGTCGACCAGCGACTCGACGACGACGCTGTAGGCGCTGGCGCCCCGGCCGAGCACATCCTGCACGAGCCGCTGGAGCGTGGGGTCGAGGAAGGCGCTCCGGCCGGGGGGCGCGTCCGGCCCTGGGCGGTCGGGGGCCGGTGGCCAGGCGGTGCGCGGGTGTCCGCCAACCGGCGCGGCGGGTGGGCCGCCCGCGGCAAGGGCGGTTGCAGGTGCTGGCACGGGGGCCAGCGGGGCGAGGAGCGGCGCGAGCGCAAGTCGCAGGAGGACGCGCCGCGAGAAGCGTTGAGCGCGCGTCATGCCCGACCTCGGAATCGGCTCGCCGGGAGCCGGGGCTGGTCCGCCTGCCGGCGGCAGGGGCAGTCTAGGGGGCTGCCGGCAGCGGGTCAAGAGGATCGGGCAGCAGGATGCCGGGTGGCGGGGTAAGGGGGCCGATCGCCGTCAGGGTGCGCGGTAGGCGGGTGGGACGAGGGTGATCCAGAGCTCGTCGGCCTCGAAAACGACCTCGCCATCGACGGAGACGCGGCCGCGGGCGACGAAGGTGCCGCGGCGCTGGCGCAGCAGCCGCACGTCGAGCACGACACGGTCGCCGGGGCGGATCGGGCGGCGGTAGCGGAAGTTTCGGTCGAGGGCGCGCACGCCGATGAGGCCGTCGCGGGCGGTGTCGGGCACGGCCGGCGACTGGCGGATGAGGATGCTGAAGGCGAGGTAGAGGCAATCGCCCAGGCGCGAGCCGGGGAAGATCGGCTGGGCGATCGAGCGGCCCTGGCAGGCCGCCTCGGGCACGTCGACGTAGGCCAGGATGCGGCGGCCGTCCGGGGCGAGCTCGACGCCGTCGAGCAGCGACTCGGGCTCGTCGTAGGGGATCACACCGGCCGGCAGTCTTGCGCTGGCCGAAACGCGGTTGCTATCCTTCATCGATATCATCATAGCTCCGGGGCGCGCCCGGTCGAAGCTGCCGTCGTGGGAGCTCCTTCCCGGTCTGGGTGCCCGCACCCTGGGCGCCGGGCGACGTCCGGGCGGATTGTAGCAGCCGCCCCCACCTCCCGTCCATGCGCTGGCCGGGGGGCGCGTGGAGCGGCCGGGCCGGGCGCAGCCGATTCCGCCCACGGGGGGCAGGGGCAGACAGGGCGCGTCCGCACGGGAGCCGGCTGGGCAGGGAGGGCGAGTGGTCGCGGCCGACGAACTGGACAGGCTGGCCGAGGAGCACGCGGAGCTGCGGCCGATGACGGCCGAGGAGGCCGCCGCGCGCGCGTCGCTCGCCTGGTTCGAGGGCGAGCGGCTCGACACCTACCTCACGCGCGCAGCACCGGCTCACCCGCTTTGCTGGCGCGCGCCCGACGGCGAGTTCCTCATCGGCGGGCAGTGGCGCCGCCGGACCGACATCGTCTGCATCATCGAGTTGCGGGCCGCCCGCCACATCGGCGCGCTCCTCGCTCGCTTCATGCGCGCGGCGCGGGCCGTGGGCGCGCGGCTGGTCGTGCCCGCCTTCGAGGAGATGGACCGCTCGGGCCCGCTCTACCACCGGGCCGGCTTCGAGGTGATCGACGAGATCCTGCGCTTCGAGCGGCTGGGGTTGAGCCTGCCGCCGGCCGAGAGCGGCCGTCTGGCCGAGCTGTCGGTGCGCGCCTTCGACCCCGCCTCGTCCGACGATCTGGCCGCGCTGGTCGCCATCGACCACGCTGCCTTCCCCTGGCTCTGGTGGAACTCGGAGGACGAGCTGCGCTGGTACACGGCGCTGCGCGGCTCGGGTGTGCTCTTCAGCCTCGAGGGCGATCGACCGGTCGGCTACGCGGGCTTCTCGCTCTTCCACGACGACGGCCACCTTGACCGCCTGGCGGTGCTGCCGGAGTTCGCCGGGCGCGGGCACGGCGCCTCGCTGCTGCGCCACACCTTCAGCCGGCTCAAGCGGCTGGGCGCGCGCGGCATCGCGCTCACTACCCAGGGCAACAACGAGCGCGCCCAGCGCCTCTACCGCCGCTTCGGCTTCCGGCGCACCGGCCAGCGATACCGAATCTATGGGCGGTGGCTTGCCGATCCCCCCGCCGATCGGGTAGGCTGAGCGCCGCCGATGCGGTTCGACGTGCTGACGCTGTTCCCGGCGATGTTCGAGGGCCCGCTCGGCGAGAGCGTGCTCGGGCGGGCGCGCGAGCGCGGCCTGATCGCGGTCCACGTCCACAACATCCGCGACTGGGCGGCCGGACGCCACGCCACCACCGACGACTACCCCTACGGGGGCGGCGCGGGTATGGTGATGAAGCCGGAGCCGCTCTTCGCGGCGGTCGAGGCGGTGCTCGCCCTGGCCGATGGGGCCGTGACGGGGCGGGAGGGCGCCGAGGCGGAACGGGCCGCGCGCGTGATCCTGATGACGCCGCAAGGGCGCGTGTTCAACCAGGCGCTGGCGCGGGAGCTGGCCGGCTGCGCGCGGCTCGTGCTCATCTGCGGCCGATACGAAGGGGTGGACGAGCGCGTGCGCGAGCATCTGGTGACGGACGAGATCTCGATCGGCGACTACGTGCTGACGGGGGGTGAGCTGCCGGCGATGGTGGTGATCGACGCGGTGGCGCGCCTGGTGCCCGGCGTGCTGGGCGACGCCGAGTCGTCGGTCGACGAGAGCCACAGCGCGGGCCTGCTCGAATACCCCCACTACACGCGCCCGGCGGTCTTCCGCGGCTGGGCGGTGCCGGACGTGCTCCTCTCGGGCAACCACGGTGAGATCGCGCGCTGGCGCCGGCGACAGGCGCTGGCACGCACGCTGGCGCGCCGGCCGGATCTGCTGCCGACGGCGCCGCTGACCCCCGAGGATCACACGGTGCTGGCGGAGCTGGGCTGGCCCCACGCGCAGCCGCCTCCGCCCAAGCCGAAGCGCCGTCGGGTGCGCGCGGACGCGGCACCCGCACCCGGCGGCAGCGCCGGCTCGGCCGCGACGCCGATCGAATCGGCGCGGCCGGCTGCGACCATGGCGCCACCGGCCTCGACGGCGGACTCGGTCGGCGCAACCAACGAACCGCCTGCGGCACACTCGGTCGCCGCTGCGGACGAACCGCTCGCGGCAGACGAGGTGGACAGGGTTGAGCGTGAGCCTGCAGGTTGACCCCGCCCGGCCCTGGGGAGCCGTCCCCATCACCCCCAATCCTGGAGGGCCGTCCCTCACCCCCCAGCATTGGGGGGCTGGGGGGGCTCCCCCCGGTGCCGCGACGCCTGGGTTGCGGGTGGTGTCGCTGGCGAGCGGCAGCTCGGGCAACTCCTACCTGGTCCGCACCGAGGCGGGCGCCTTCCTGCTCGATGTCGGGGTGCCGACGCGGCGGATCGAGCGATCGCTGACGGAGCTGGGCCTGACGACGGCCGATCTGGTGGGCGTGCTCGTCACCCACGAGCACCACGACCACATCGCCGGGCTGGCGAGCTTCGCGCGCAAGCACCGGCTGCCGATCTACGGCAACGAGGCGACGCTGGCCGCGGCGGGCGTGCTCGGGCTGGAGTGCGTGCCGGTGGCCGCGGGGCGGCCGTTCGGGCTGGCGGGGGCGCAGATCGTGCCGTTTGCGCTGCCGCACGACTCCACCGCGATGATGAGCTACCGCGTCGAGTGGGCCAGCCGCACGATGTGCTTCCTGACCGACCTCGGCCACTGCCCCGACGAGGCGCTCGAGCACGCGCGCGGCGTCGATCTGCTGGTGCTCGAGGCAAACCACGACGTGGCGCGCCTCACCGCCGGCCCCTACCCCTACCACCTCCAGCGGCGCATCCTGGGGCCGCGCGGCCACCTCTCGAACCAGCAAGCGGCCGATTGTGCACTCGCCTGCGTCTCGGGCCGGCCGCAGACGATCTGGCTGGCGCACCTGAGCCAGACGAACAACGACCCGGTGATCGCGCTGGGTGTGGTCGAGGCGGCGCTGACGCGCGAGGGGATCCGCACCTGCGAGGTGAAGGTCGCCGCGCGCGACCGCCGCAGCCTGATCTGGGACGCCGTCCCGGCGTTCGTGCAGCTCCGGCTGTTCTGAGCGGCGCCGTGACCCGCCCCGCGGACCCGGCGACGCCCGGCCCCGGCGACCCACCATTACCGCCCTCACCAGCGCCGCCCGATCGGCACGCCCTGTCGCCCCCCGGCCGCGGCCCCAGCGATCCCCACGCTCCCGCCGAAACCGCCGAGCCGGCCGGCTCGGCCACCACCACCCCCGACGGGGGCAAGCGCCCTCCGACCGCCGGCCGGGGCAGCGGGCCCGCTCATCCCCCACCCCCCAGCGCTGGCAGGTCGGAGGAACCGGCCAGCCCAGCGTTGCCCGCCAGCGCGGCCGGGCAGCCGGGCCCTTCCGCACCACCAGGCCAGGGCAGCGCATCCGACCGTCCCTCGCCCACCAGGATGGGGCGGCTGGGCAGCCCAGCGTCGCCCACCAGATCCCTAGGCCCCGAAACCCATCCCCCATCCACCGGCCAGGGCAGCCCGGCCGACCGTCCCTCACCCCCCAGGATCGGGGGGCCGGGGGGGCTCGGGCCGGAAGGCCTGTGGGAGTTCCTGCACGTGGTCGATGCACTGAAAGGGACAGTGCGGCGCGGCTGGGTGCGCGAGGGGGTGCGTGAGCCGGAGTCGGTGGCCGACCACACCTTTGGTCTGGCGCTGCTGGCGCTGGTGCTGCCGTTGCCGGCGGGCGTCGACCGCGACCGGCTGCTGCGGCTGGCGGTGGTCCACGATCTAGCCGAGGCGCGTGTGGGCGACCTGACGCCGGGCGAGCTGCCGCCCGACGAGAAGCATGCGCTCGAGCGCGCGGCGATGACGGAGCTGGCGGCGCTCCTGTCCAACGGCGGCGAGCTGCTCGACCTCTGGGCGGAGTACGAGGCGGACGCCACGCCGACCGCGCGCTTCGCCCACGACCTGGACCGGCTGGAGATGCTCCTCCAGGCGCTCGCCTACGAGGAGGCGGGCAACCCCGGGCCGCTCGACAGTTTCTGGGAGGCGGAGCGCAATCGCGTGCGCGATCCGGGGCTGGCCGCCTTCCTACGCTACCTCGAGTCCCGGCGACGCGGCAACCGGGCCTGACCCTCGCGGCGCCGGGCGCCGCGGTGCGCGTGGGCGGGGCGGGCAACCGGGGCGGCCCCGGCGGGGTGGTGCTCCGGCGTGCTCAGTCGTGGACGTAGAAGCCGACGCCGAGGATGGCGTAGGCGATCAGCAACTGGGCGCCCGTGTACCAGGTGGTCTTTCCGTCCCGGGCGATCGGGTTGATGCCGAGCACCGTGAGTACGATGACGGCTAGCTCCGCAGGAGATCGAGCGGGTTGAGGCGCGCGCCCACTCCCTCCGGTTGATCCGACCTGTCCATCGTCGTAGCCAGACTGCAAGTCGCGCGCCGACGTGGGCCGCGGATCGGTAATGCGGGTGCGGGCAGGCGGCTCTCACCAGGTGCACGGCCGTGAACACCAACGCGCGCGACCAGGCGATACAGGGAACTCCCAAGGGCGCCGGGCGGACACCGGCGAGCGATCGGTGACGGGATCAGCCGGGCAACCGGGACAGGGTAAGGTGAGGAGACGCGACGATGCTACGGATGCTGCGGGGTGTGGTGGCGGTCCTGCTGGGGGTGCTGGTGTTGCAGACGGTGTTGCTGCCGGGTCAGGCCTGGGCGGCGCCGGCCGGCGCAACGATCAGCGCGATCGAGTTTACCAAGCGCGACGGTGGATCGCCGGACCTGGTGGTGGATGGCATCGCGTTCTTCCGCGGGCCGATCACGCTGGTCGAGGGGTACTACACGCTGGCGGGGATGCTGCCGGGGATGCGCTACGGGGCGGTGGTCAGCCGCGACGGCAAGATCGTGGACGACAACCGCAGCGGGTTCACCTGGACGTCGAAGCACACGCCGGAGCGGCTCTGGACCTACGAGCCGGAGGACGGGCTGAAGCCCGGCGTGTACGAGGTGACGTTCTACGTCGAGGGCAAGAAGCTGCGCAGCGGGACGTTCGTCGTCGTCTAGCCCTACGGACGATCCGGACCGCGGCCGGTGCCCAGCCGGGCACCGGCCGCGGTTGGCGTCTCCGGCTCCGGCCGGCAGTGCGCCCGTGTAGCACGGCCGGCCGGAGCGGTTTCCTGTCCGGACGCCGCGTCCCCGCTCCGTGGCGCCGTGAGCGCCGCGTTGAACCGCCAGCGGGCCGGCCCGCTGGCGGTTCAACGCGGCGCTCACGGCGCCACGGAGCGGGGACGCGGCGTCCGGACAGGAAACCGCTCCGGCCGGCCGTGCTACACGGGCGCACTGCCGGCCGGAGCCGGAGACGCCAACCGCGGCCGGTGCCCGGCTGGGCACCGGCCGCGGTCCGGATCGTCCGTAGGGCTAGACGACGACGAACGTCCCGCTGCGCAGCTTCTTGCCCTCGACGTAGAACGTCACCTCGTACACGCCGGGCTTCAGCCCGTCCTCCGGCTCGTAGGTCCAGAGCCGCTCCGGCGTGTGCTTCGACGTCCAGGTGAACCCGCTGCGGTTGTCGTCCACGATCTTGCCGTCGCGGCTGACCACCGCCCCGTAGCGCATCCCCGGCAGCATCCCCGCCAGCGTGTAGTACCCCTCGACCAGCGTGATCGGCCCGCGGAAGAACGCGATGCCATCCACCACCAGGTCCGGCGATCCACCGTCGCGCTTGGTAAACTCGATCGCGCTGATCGTTGCGCCGGCCGGCGCCGCCCAGGCCTGACCCGGCAGCAACACCGTCTGCAACACCAGCACCCCCAGCAGGACCGCCACCACACCCCGCAGCATCCGTAGCATCGTCGCGTCTCCTCACCTTACCCTGTCCCGGTTGCCCGGCTGATCCCGTCACCGATCGCTCGCCGGTGTCCGCCCGGCGCCCTTGGGAGTTCCCTGTATCGCCTGGTCGCGCGCGTTGGTGTTCACGGCCGTGCACCTGGTGAGAGCCGCCTGCCCGCACCCGCATTACCGATCCGCGGCCCACGTCGGCGCGCGACTTGCAGTCTGGCTACGACGATGGACAGGTCGGATCAACCGGAGGGAGTGGGCGCGCGCCTCAACCCGCTCGATCTCCTGCGGAGCTAGCCGTCATCGTACTCACGGTGCTCGGCATCAACCCGATCGCCCGGGACGGAAAGACCACCTGGTACACGGGCGCCCAGTTGCTGATCGCCTACGCCATCCTCGGCGTCGGCTTCTACGTCCACGACTGAGCACGCCGGAGCACCACCCCGCCGGGGCCGCCCCGGTTGCCCGCCCCGCCCACGCGCACCGCGGCGCCCGGCGCCGCGAGGGTCAGGCCCGGTTGCCGCGTCGCCGGGACTCGAGGTAGCGTAGGAAGGCGGCCAGCCCCGGATCGCGCACGCGATTGCGCTCCGCCTCCCAGAAACTGTCGAGCGGCCCGGGGTTGCCCGCCTCCTCGTAGGCGAGCGCCTGGAGGAGCATCTCCAGCCGGTCCAGGTCGTGGGCGAAGCGCGCGGTCGGCGTGGCGTCCGCCTCGTACTCCGCCCAGAGGTCGAGCAGCTCGCCGCCGTTGGACAGGAGCGCCGCCAGCTCCGTCATCGCCGCGCGCTCGAGCGCATGCTTCTCGTCGGGCGGCAGCTCGCCCGGCGTCAGGTCGCCCACACGCGCCTCGGCTAGATCGTGGACCACCGCCAGCCGCAGCAGCCGGTCGCGGTCGACGCCCGCCGGCAACGGCAGCACCAGCGCCAGCAGCGCCAGACCAAAGGTGTGGTCGGCCACCGACTCCGGCTCACGCACCCCCTCGCGCACCCAGCCGCGCCGCACTGTCCCTTTCAGTGCATCGACCACGTGCAGGAACTCCCACAGGCCTTCCGGCCCGAGCCCCCCCGGCCCCCCGATCCTGGGGGGTGAGGGACGGTCGGCCGGGCTGCCCTGGCCGGTGGATGGGGGATGGGTTTCGGGGCCTAGGGATCTGGTGGGCGACGCTGGGCTGCCCAGCCGCCCCATCCTGGTGGGCGAGGGACGGTCGGATGCGCTGCCCTGGCCTGGTGGTGCGGAAGGGCCCGGCTGCCCGGCCGCGCTGGCGGGCAACGCTGGGCTGGCCGGTTCCTCCGACCTGCCAGCGCTGGGGGGTGGGGGATGAGCGGGCCCGCTGCCCCGGCCGGCGGTCGGAGGGCGCTTGCCCCCGTCGGGGGTGGTGGTGGCCGAGCCGGCCGGCTCGGCGGTTTCGGCGGGAGCGTGGGGATCGCTGGGGCCGCGGCCGGGGGGCGACAGGGCGTGCCGATCGGGCGGCGCTGGTGAGGGCGGTAATGGTGGGTCGCCGGGGCCGGGCGTCGCCGGGTCCGCGGGGCGGGTCACGGCGCCGCTCAGAACAGCCGGAGCTGCACGAACGCCGGGACGGCGTCCCAGATCAGGCTGCGGCGGTCGCGCGCGGCGACCTTCACCTCGCAGGTGCGGATCCCCTCGCGCGTCAGCGCCGCCTCGACCACACCCAGCGCGATCACCGGGTCGTTGTTCGTCTGGCTCAGGTGCGCCAGCCAGATCGTCTGCGGCCGGCCCGAGACGCAGGCGAGTGCACAATCGGCCGCTTGCTGGTTCGAGAGGTGGCCGCGCGGCCCCAGGATGCGCCGCTGGAGGTGGTAGGGGTAGGGGCCGGCGGTGAGGCGCGCCACGTCGTGGTTTGCCTCGAGCACCAGCAGATCGACGCCGCGCGCGTGCTCGAGCGCCTCGTCGGGGCAGTGGCCGAGGTCGGTCAGGAAGCACATCGTGCGGCTGGCCCACTCGACGCGGTAGCTCATCATCGCGGTGGAGTCGTGCGGCAGCGCAAACGGCACGATCTGCGCCCCCGCCAGCCCGAACGGCCGCCCCGCGGCCACCGGCACGCACTCCAGCCCGAGCACGCCCGCCGCGGCCAGCGTCGCCTCGTTGCCGTAGATCGGCAGCCGGTGCTTGCGCGCGAAGCTCGCCAGCCCGGCGATGTGGTCGTGGTGCTCGTGGGTGACGAGCACGCCCACCAGATCGGCCGTCGTCAGGCCCAGCTCCGTCAGCGATCGCTCGATCCGCCGCGTCGGCACCCCGACATCGAGCAGGAAGGCGCCCGCCTCGGTGCGGACCAGGTAGGAGTTGCCCGAGCTGCCGCTCGCCAGCGACACCACCCGCAACCCAGGCGTCGCGGCACCGGGGGGAGCCCCCCCAGCCCCCCAATGCTGGGGGGTGAGGGACGGCCCTCCAGGATTGGGGGTGATGGGGACGGCTCCCCAGGGCCGGGCGGGGTCAACCTGCAGGCTCACGCTCAACCCTGTCCACCTCGTCTGCCGCGAGCGGTTCGTCCGCAGCGGCGACCGAGTGTGCCGCAGGCGGTTCGTTGGTTGCGCCGACCGAGTCCGCCGTCGAGGCCGGTGGCGCCATGGTCGCAGCCGGCCGCGCCGATTCGATCGGCGTCGCGGCCGAGCCGGCGCTGCCGCCGGGTGCGGGTGCCGCGTCCGCGCGCACCCGACGGCGCTTCGGCTTGGGCGGAGGCGGCTGCGCGTGGGGCCAGCCCAGCTCCGCCAGCACCGTGTGATCCTCGGGGGTCAGCGGCGCCGTCGGCAGCAGATCCGGCCGGCGCGCCAGCGTGCGTGCCAGCGCCTGTCGCCGGCGCCAGCGCGCGATCTCACCGTGGTTGCCCGAGAGGAGCACGTCCGGCACCGCCCAGCCGCGGAAGACCGCCGGGCGCGTGTAGTGGGGGTATTCGAGCAGGCCCGCGCTGTGGCTCTCGTCGACCGACGACTCGGCGTCGCCCAGCACGCCGGGCACCAGGCGCGCCACCGCGTCGATCACCACCATCGCCGGCAGCTCACCCCCCGTCAGCACGTAGTCGCCGATCGAGATCTCGTCCGTCACCAGATGCTCGCGCACGCGCTCGTCCACCCCTTCGTATCGGCCGCAGATGAGCACGAGCCGCGCGCAGCCGGCCAGCTCCCGCGCCAGCGCCTGGTTGAACACGCGCCCTTGCGGCGTCATCAGGATCACGCGCGCGGCCCGTTCCGCCTCGGCGCCCTCCCGCCCCGTCACGGCCCCATCGGCCAGGGCGAGCACCGCCTCGACCGCCGCGAAGAGCGGCTCCGGCTTCATCACCATACCCGCGCCGCCCCCGTAGGGGTAGTCGTCGGTGGTGGCGTGGCGTCCGGCCGCCCAGTCGCGGATGTTGTGGACGTGGACCGCGATCAGGCCGCGCTCGCGCGCCCGCCCGAGCACGCTCTCGCCGAGCGGGCCCTCGAACATCGCCGGGAACAGCGTCAGCACGTCGAACCGCATCGGCGGCGCTCAGCCTACCCGATCGGCGGGGGGATCGGCAAGCCACCGCCCATAGATTCGGTATCGCTGGCCGGTGCGCCGGAAGCCGAAGCGGCGGTAGAGGCGCTGGGCGCGCTCGTTGTTGCCCTGGGTAGTGAGCGCGATGCCGCGCGCGCCCAGCCGCTTGAGCCGGCTGAAGGTGTGGCGCAGCAGCGAGGCGCCGTGCCCGCGCCCGGCGAACTCCGGCAGCACCGCCAGGCGGTCAAGGTGGCCGTCGTCGTGGAAGAGCGAGAAGCCCGCGTAGCCGACCGGTCGATCGCCCTCGAGGCTGAAGAGCACACCCGAGCCGCGCAGCGCCGTGTACCAGCGCAGCTCGTCCTCCGAGTTCCACCAGAGCCAGGGGAAGGCAGCGTGGTCGATGGCGACCAGCGCGGCCAGATCGTCGGACGAGGCGGGGTCGAAGGCGCGCACCGACAGCTCGGCCAGACGGCCGCTCTCGGCCGGCGGCAGGCTCAACCCCAGCCGCTCGAAGCGCAGGATCTCGTCGATCACCTCGAAGCCGGCCCGGTGGTAGAGCGGGCCCGAGCGGTCCATCTCCTCGAAGGCGGGCACGACCAGCCGCGCGCCCACGGCCCGCGCCGCGCGCATGAAGCGAGCGAGGAGCGCGCCGATGTGGCGGGCGGCCCGCAACTCGATGATGCAGACGATGTCGGTCCGGCGGCGCCACTGCCCGCCGATGAGGAACTCGCCGTCGGGCGCGCGCCAGCAAAGCGGGTGAGCCGGTGCTGCGCGCGTGAGGTAGGTGTCGAGCCGCTCGCCCTCGAACCAGGCGAGCGACGCGCGCGCGGCGGCCTCCTCGGCCGTCATCGGCCGCAGCTCCGCGTGCTCCTCGGCCAGCCTGTCCAGTTCGTCGGCCGCGACCACTCGCCCTCCCTGCCCAGCCGGCTCCCGTGCGGACGCGCCCTGTCTGCCCCTGCCCCCCGTGGGCGGAATCGGCTGCGCCCGGCCCGGCCGCTCCACGCGCCCCCCGGCCAGCGCATGGACGGGAGGTGGGGGCGGCTGCTACAATCCGCCCGGACGTCGCCCGGCGCCCAGGGTGCGGGCACCCAGACCGGGAAGGAGCTCCCACGACGGCAGCTTCGACCGGGCGCGCCCCGGAGCTATGATGATATCGATGAAGGATAGCAACCGCGTTTCGGCCAGCGCAAGACTGCCGGCCGGTGTGATCCCCTACGACGAGCCCGAGTCGCTGCTCGACGGCGTCGAGCTCGCCCCGGACGGCCGCCGCATCCTGGCCTACGTCGACGTGCCCGAGGCGGCCTGCCAGGGCCGCTCGATCGCCCAGCCGATCTTCCCCGGCTCGCGCCTGGGCGATTGCCTCTACCTCGCCTTCAGCATCCTCATCCGCCAGTCGCCGGCCGTGCCCGACACCGCCCGCGACGGCCTCATCGGCGTGCGCGCCCTCGACCGAAACTTCCGCTACCGCCGCCCGATCCGCCCCGGCGACCGTGTCGTGCTCGACGTGCGGCTGCTGCGCCAGCGCCGCGGCACCTTCGTCGCCCGCGGCCGCGTCTCCGTCGATGGCGAGGTCGTTTTCGAGGCCGACGAGCTCTGGATCACCCTCGTCCCACCCGCCTACCGCGCACCCTGACGGCGATCGGCCCCCTTACCCCGCCACCCGGCATCCTGCTGCCCGATCCTCTTGACCCGCTGCCGGCAGCCCCCTAGACTGCCCCTGCCGCCGGCAGGCGGACCAGCCCCGGCTCCCGGCGAGCCGATTCCGAGGTCGGGCATGACGCGCGCTCAACGCTTCTCGCGGCGCGTCCTCCTGCGACTTGCGCTCGCGCCGCTCCTCGCCCCGCTGGCCCCCGTGCCAGCACCTGCAACCGCCCTTGCCGCGGGCGGCCCACCCGCCGCGCCGGTTGGCGGACACCCGCGCACCGCCTGGCCACCGGCCCCCGACCGCCCAGGGCCGGACGCGCCCCCCGGCCGGAGCGCCTTCCTCGACCCCACGCTCCAGCGGCTCGTGCAGGATGTGCTCGGCCGGGGCGCCAGCGCCTACAGCGTCGTCGTCGAGTCGCTGGTCGACGGCCGGCGCGCCGCCGTCAACGCCGATCGCCAGATGGAGGCGGCCAGCATCTTCAAGCTCTACGTCATGTACGAGGTCTTCCGGCAGGAGCGCCTCGGCCGCCTCACCTTCGACACCGTGCTCACCGTTACCGAGCGCGCCGCCTCACTCAGCCTCGGCCTCTCGACGCCCGCCGCCGGCACCCGCATCACAGTGCGCCAGGCCCTCGAGCGCATGATCCAGGTCAGCGACAACACCTGCGCCGTGCTGCTGGGCGACTACGTCGGCTGGACTCGCATGCGCGACGCCCTGCGCGAGATCGACATCCGCGACACCGAGTTCTGGCCCGAGGTCGAGACCACGGCCGAGGACGTCGCCCGCCTCCTCTACCTCATCGGCACCGACCAGGCGGTCGACCGCGAGGCGAGCGAGGACATGCTCGACATCCTGCTCGGTCAGCAGTGGAACGACCGCCTGCCGAAGGGCCTCCCGCCGAACGTGCGGATCGGCCACAAGACCGGCGAGTACGACGGGTATCTCCACGACGCCGGCATCGTCTGCGCCCCGTTCGGCCGCTACGTCATCGCCGTGCTCAGCCAGGGCGGCTCACCCCGCGTCTTCGCCGAGCTCGCCCGCCTCGTCCACGCCTACCTCGCTGCGCTGGCCGCCGACGTCTTCTAACCCCACCCCGGCCCCGCTCGGCCCGGAGCTGCCCCAGAGGAGACACCGGCGAGCTTGCTGAGGGGCGATCACCCCCCCGGGCCGCGCCGCCGCGGGCTCGACAGCGGCGAGCGCGCGTACCGTCCACGGCACCCGCCCGGTCGCACGGCCGCACCAGTCCGTCCACGTCAGCGCTCCCCGCGGCCTGAGCTATGGCGAGGCGTGGTTGCCGCTCACGGCGCCCGCGCGGTCGCTCGCCCCCGCGGCCGCACTCTCCGAGACGCGGCGCCCACGGAGGAGGTCCAGTCGGACGCGAAGCGGTATCCCACCGCGGCCGCACTGTCAGAGACGCGGCGCCTGCGGCCCCAGCACGCGCCGCAGCAGCCAGTACATGAGCATGGCCGGCAGCAGCACGAAGCCGAGGAAGGCGCCGATGCCGCCGCGCTCCGGCATCGGATAGCCGAGCCAGCCGAGCGTGGCCTGCCACACCCACGGCGCTACGATGTAGACCGCCAGCACGCACACCACGAACAGCCCGCCCCGCGCCACGTTCCGCCCGAGCCGCACCCCGCCCGGCGGCTGCACACCCTCTTCCGGCTGATCGACCACCTGCCACATCACGGGGGAGCACCTCACGGACAATCACCTCGGACGCTGACGCGTCCAAGGTGATGACAGCGGCCACCGACCTGCTGACCACTGCCAGGCTGCTGATCCCTGTTTGCAGCGCCGTGCGGCGATGCGCTACCTGGGCGGATCGCGGATCACGCGTCGGGTGGGCATCGGCTCGCCCCCGGCCAGCTCCCGCCCGGCCGGGCGCTTGCCCTGCGTGAAGCCGCTGCCCGCATCGTGGTGGCGCCAGAAGAGGGCGGCCGCCTTGTGGCGCGAGCCAACGCCAAGCTTGGCTAGCACCGTGTTCACGTGGCTGGAGACCGTGTTGGACGTGAGGACGAGTTGCTGCGTGATCTGGTCGGTGTTGAGCCCGCGCGCGAGCAACACCCAGACGGCATACTGCCGCTCCGTGAGGCCGTGGGCATGTCGCGGATCGTCGCCCCCGGTCAGGTCGCCCGTACCCTCACCCGGCGCACCCCCAGCGCGCCGGGCAATCACGTCGAGGACTGCACTGGGGAGCGCCGCGTTGCCCAGCGGGAAGTCCCCCAGCACGTACGTGGTCAGCACGAGCCGCAGCAGGTCGATCATGCGCAGATCGTCCCAGGTGATCTGCCCCGCCACGCCCAGCATGTACAGATCGAGTGCGTCGTCCGCGCTGAGCGGATCGCCCATCATCAGCGCCCGGCAGCTCGGCACGTGCTGCCGCAGCGCACGCACCACCGATGGCGCCGGCAGCAATTCGACGCGGTCCGGCAGCACCACGGCGTCCGGCGGCTGCCGCTTCGCCGCCACGATCGCCGGCTCAAGCCCAACTGTATCCTTGACGAGACGCGCGCCTGGTATCGACACCAGGATCTGGCGCACTGCCACCGACTCGACGCGCTCCGACGTGATGAGGCACACCGCGCGCAGAGATACCACTCTCCCCCGCACAGAGCGATGCAGCCGGCCCTGCGAGCTGACTCACGTCTCCCCTATCTGCTCGCCGGAGGCGTAGGTGAGCAACAGGGCCGTGCGATGAGCCGGCACGCTAGCGATGTAGCGGGGAGGATGGAGCGGATCAAGCGACAGACGAGGCGACCTCCGCTCGACCTTCTCTCTCGATTGAATCGGGGGGCAGCCGCCCATCGGACGCACGCCGAGCCGCGGTGAGCCGCGCCGAGCCGCGGTCTCTCGATTGAATCGGGGGCAGCTGCCCATCGGACGGCCGGGCATGCCGCGGCAGCCAGGTCAAGCAGGCCCGTAGATCACCGACCGCGGCCCGCGGTCGGGTGAACTGCGGCCGGCCCGCCTAGCGGTCGCGCTTCAGCCAGCGCCGGTCAGGCTTCGCGAAGGGGCCGACCCGGTAGAGCTCGTCGCGGTTCCAGCGGGCGATGCACCAGCTCAGCGCCGTCGCGAGCGCGAGCCAGCCCAGGAGCGGCAGGAGCGCCACCGCCACCGCCCGGTCGCGGAGGTCGCGCAGCGCCACCTTCAGGCTCGCCAGCGTCAACCCGAGGTAGGTGAGCGTGAGCGCCAGGCTGTTCAGGGGCGAGCGCAGCGAGAACGCCGCCCCCGAGAACAGCACGAAGTCCAGCCAGGAGGCCGCCTGGAGCCGCAGGAACGCCCGCCGTCCCGGCGTCGCGGCCGGGCGGTTCAGCACCCGCAGCCCCGCCCAGATCGCCAGCGCATTGTTGATCGTCCAGGCGACCGGGAACGCCCAGGCGGGCGGCGCGAAGATCGGCCGGCGCACCTCGCGGTAGAAGCGCCGCGAATCGCCCG